>CAYXMZ010000033.1:0-2529 GCA_964466345.1 uncultured Saccharimonas sp. (SeqCode) | reverse complement strand
GGCGCCAGGTGGTGAAGCTGGTATTATTTCTAGTCCAATCGTTGTTGCTCCTAGCCAAAAAGTCAATGTTTCTTTCTGGCAACAGAGCACCACATATCTCTATGCTTACGCTGAGATTACCACTACAGCAGGTTTGCAATATGCGTCTTTGACGTCTATGCCGGCAAGTATTGGATCTTGGTCGCAATATAATGATTCGTTTATTGCGCCTACTGATGCAACATCTTTCGTGCTTCATATTGCTACTAGTGCCATAGGAGATATTTTTATTGATGACGTGGCTGTTGTCATTAGCGTTCCGACTGTCAGTCAATTTACTAGTCCAATGATAAGCATCGATTTTGATGACGGTTCGTTCGGTACTTATAAATATGGTGTGCCAATTATGTCAGCGCTTGGTCTAAAAGGAACATATTATTTAAACGGATCGGTACTCGACACAAAAAACTATATGACCACGGCTCAAATTAAAAATCTAGTAAAGACTGGTAATGAGATTGGATCGCATGGCTATTATCACACCGACTCGGTTACGATTGATCCACTAACGTATGCTCAACAGACTTTACAAAACAAGACTTTATTACAAAAGATCTCTAGTCAAAAAATTAATAGTTTTGCGGTGCCATTTGGTTCTTACGATGACTCGATTGTCAATGTCGTGACGCAGCATCACGATAACCTGCGTGATACTAGTGGTGCGTTAAACTATGCTTATAGTTTTGATACTTATCACATTCACGGCAAAGTCGTCACGTCTGATATGACGACTTCTTATATCCAAAGCTTGATCCAGAAAACCTCAGATAATCACGCTTGGTTAATTTTAGTTTTTCATGATGTTTCAAACACCGCTAGTAGTGATCCTTATACTTTGACTACCAGTGCTTTGCGCAGTATTCTAACACAAATTAAAAATAGCGGTATCAAAGTAGCCACAACCCAACAGGCACTTGACCTTATTTCTAATAGATAGATTTTTATCTATAATAAAACCCTCTTAACGTATCGTAACGCAAAGAGGGTTATATCTATCGACGTAAGATATCTTGCTTGGTTATGCCAAAATTCTCGGCGATGGCATCAATGATTATATCGACACTATCGGGGTTTTTATATCTGACGATAATCGAGTAACGGGCTTCAGAACAATTGAAGGCTGTCTTGACTGCGGTTTTCGCATTAACATTAGGCACCATTTCCAGTCTTTGTCCGAGTGGCAATATGTGGCTGACATAAATAGGTCCAGCTTCGTGCGAGGCTATATTTACGAGTAGCCGTTTTTTATTGCACCCCATATGTTTTATAGATATCTGCACTCGAGGTTTTACGATCGGTCGCTTTTTCATTTTGGCTCCTCTCGGGCGCTGGTCTGATAGATACGATTGCTAAATCTTAGCAATTGTTATCATTATAGTCCTTTGTGGAAAGGATGTTAAACTCAACCGCTATTATTCTAAAACTTTTGTTTGCAATAAATAGACAGGCTTCGATTGACTGCTCAAGATTATACCCTAAAAGTAAAAGACACACTTGGTTCAGTTCAGTACCGCATGTGTCTTTTATGTTCAAATTATAGCACGTATGATCTATATTCCTAATAGCCAGTCTTTATATAAAATAGCTAATACAAACACCTATCAATATAGACAATACTATATTAAGAACTGTGCCTGTTAGGAAAATATAATATGTTGATCTCCCAAAGACTATCCCTGACCATTGCTGATAATTACCAAATATCTTTATTGCTAGCCAACCTGCAATTACAAACATGATTGGAGTAAATGTTTCGAGGAGTCTTTTTTCTCTTGGAAAAATTTCAACAAATGCAAGACAAGTCGTAAAAGCAATTAGCGCAAACTCAATAAAGCAAATCATTTTTGTAAGAAAACCCGCGAGTTGTCTTTTTGATTCGAGTATTTTTAAGTTGTCAAGTTCGTCTTTAACATCGTCCGTTTTTTTTGCTGCTATATTTTTATCTTTGTCTATTTCTTTAAATAACTCATCACCTTTGTTTATGACTAGACCATATAAATATTTTAATAAGAAACTTATACCTTTATTAAATACAACAAAGACAGTTATTGATATTAACGATATAGTAATAAATTCCGTCACAACATTTTTCATTTGTTTCCTCTTTGATACAACGCTTGGCTACGATCTACGAAAAAGCTAGAACCTATTTTGAGCAAAATGTATAAAGCTCAGCCCCAACGCCTGCGCGGGCAAGTCTGCCCGCGCTCGCCCCACCAGAAAAACCCTTTGCCTCATTTTTGAGATTTCCCCCGCCGAATTTCTTTTTTAGTTGAAAAGGGTGTTTTCTGGTGGTTCGACTACCATAAATGGTAGACGCATTGAGGCTTCGCTCGGGCGGCAGAGCCGCCACACCCTAGCAAGCTAGGGTGTTCCTATGCAGGAGTGTTATTTACTCTGTTGCTTCAGTTTCAACTTCTCGATACTCTGCCTAAATTCTCTCGCCTCAGGCTGCATATGGAACTCAACGGAATTACCGCCAAACTCTTG
>CAYXMZ010000032.1:0-3001 GCA_964466345.1 uncultured Saccharimonas sp. (SeqCode) | reverse complement strand
CGCTTTGATTTTTCTCGCGAGCAACTTTACAGCCAAGTCTGGGACTTTGTCGACAAACAACGGGGTAATATGGAACTTCAACTCAGGGCGCTCGGAACTAGCTGTTCTTGGGATGACTTGGTTTTTACTTTAGACAAAAAGGTTATAGACACTGTATATACAACATTTAAAAAAATGTGGCAAGACGGCCTTATTTACAGAGGTGAACGAATTGTAAATTATAGTACGAAATATCGTACCAGCTATGCTGATATAGAGGTTGATCACCGTAAAGAAAAAGGTACTTTGTGGAAAATTGCTTATCCGATGTATGACAGAGTAGGGGAGATTGCAGTAGCGACTACTCGTCCAGAGACGATGTTTGGCGATACGGCCTTGGCGGTTCATCCTAACGACCGTCGCTACAAAGATCTTATCGGCTGTCGCGTGACGATACCTCTGGTGGGTCGTCAAATTCCAGTTATCGCAGACGAAAGTGTCGATCAGACATATGGTACTGGTGTTGTAAAAATTACTCCAGCTCATGATCAAAACGACTTTGAAGTCGGAAATCGTCACAACTTAGAAAGAATTCAGGTTATTGATTTTGATGGAAAAATGATTAATGTACCCGAGCAATTTGCCGGCCTAGAGGCTCTAGAGGCCCGTAAACGCGTTATAGCGGCCCTTAGGGCTCAAGACCTGCTTAAGGATGAAAAGCCCATTGAGCACGTTGTAGGCTATGATTACAAGAGCGGACTACCTGTCGAACCCATGGTCAAGGAGCAATGGTTTATCAAGATACGTCCTTTGGCGGACAGAGCTAAGCAGGCGATAGAAAACGGAGATATCAAGTTCTACCCGAGTAGTCGCAAGCGTGCGCTTATTCAATATCTGGACAATCTATATGACTGGAACATATCTCGACAGATACCCTGGGGCATTCCGATACCGGCTTTTCAAAATGTAAAAGATCCAGAGGATTGGATTTTTAATGAAAACGTTGATGAAAAAACTATCTCTGTTGACGGTAAAATTTATCGACGAGAAGAAGACGTTTTTGATACGTGGTTCTCTAGCGGTCAATGGCCGTTTATTGTCACGGACTATCTATCTAATGGCGATTTGAAGCGTTTTTATCCGACTAGCGTGATGGAAACGGGTGCTGATATCCTTTACGCATGGGTAGCACGAATGATTATGCTGGGTCTTTATGCCACAGACAAGGTGCCTTTCAAAGATGTCTATTTACACGGACTAGTACTTGACGAAAAAGGCTCCAAGATGAGCAAGAGTAAAGGCAATGTCGTAAATCCAATGGAGACTGTTGCAAAATATGGCTCTGACGCTCTACGTCTGGGTATTGTAGCTAGCCGTAGCGCTGGTCAAAACCAAGCCTTTAGTACTGGTAAAGTTTTGGCAGGCCGTAATTTCTGTAACAAATTATGGAATATTGCTCGTTTTGCTTCGGTCAAGCTAAGCCCTGATAATGATATCCCTGTACCAGAACCGCAAACATTAGCTGACCACTGGATAATTCGCCAAATTAACAACGCTGTCGCCTCTATCGATAAACAGCTTTCTAAATATAATTTCGCCGAAGCCTCTGAGATTGTTTACCATACTGTATGGGATGATGTGGCGGATTGGTATGTAGAAGCCAACAAATATCAACTAAACCAGTCAGTATTAGCTTGGGTTTTGAGCTCTATACTTAAGATGTCGCATCCTTTTGCTCCTTTCGTGAGTGAAACTATCTGGCAAACACTGCCTTGGTGCGATGATTTGCTGATTAACTCTAGTTTAGTAGAGCCAGTTGAATATAGTGAGATTTCTGCCGAAGAATTTACTCGTTTGCAGGGACTAGTTTCTGAGGCGCGTTATGTGATGGCGGAGCTTCCAGGTAACGACAAATACACCTTGCTATATCAGAATGATAGCTTGGTTAGTGATAACAAAGAACTTATCAAGGCACTTGCTGGCCTCAAGGAGGTTGAATTTAGTGATCAACCTCGTGGTTTACGCCTAGCTACTAGCGGTAGGGAAGCATGGTTGGATATTTCGGCCGAAACCTTGTATCAGCATCAAACCAATCTAGAGGTTCGCTTGGCTGAAGTGCGTCAACGTATCAAAACACTTGAGGCACGCCTGTCTAATGAAAGTTATATTAAAAAAGCTCCACCTAATTTGGTAGAGCAAACCCGTGATGAACTTCGTGATAGCCAAACTTTAGCTGAACGACTAGCGCATGAGCTAGAGGTTATTAGTTAGGCGTTGGCATATAAGTCATAAGATACGCCGTCGCGTATTATGTTATCGACCTCTTTATCTTGTCTGCGGACTCGATTAGCGGTTTCGCGTAAACAGGTTAAAGATTTATCGGTATGTTCATGATAGGAAGGTAGGTTGCTATCTGCCAAAATAACACTTTCAACTTTGAAAACCTCTTCGGTATAAGCATTGGCTGGGGCGTTGGTAATTGCCATAATATGCTCAAGGCGTGCGTCGTGCGTAAACAAATTAAAGAATATCAGCGGGATGATAATAAGTGGTGATTTGGTAATTAATGTTTGTAGCATTTTTGTTTTTGTTAGATTACCTACATATCGTAACATATTTTAACAAAAATGTCAATATTACTTATCAAACACCTCAGAAAAAAGTAAGTTAAAAACTACATTTTTAACTTGGTAGCCATCTCGGCGAGTTCGCTGTCATTGGCTTGGTTTGGTTCACCTTGTTTGAAATTTTCAGGATCAAAAGGTATGAGGTGGACGTGGGTGTGAGGTACGTCTTTGCCAATAATTTTAAGAAAAATTCGTTTACCTAAAGTTTCTTCCATATGTTTAGCAATCTTTTTACTTGCTTTAAATAAGCCTATGTAATCTTCATCTGGTAGGTCATAAAACTTGTCGATTTGCTTTCTTGAGACAACCAGTGTGTGGCCTTTTGTTTTGGGCATAATATCAAGAAAAGCCACCACAAATTCATCTTCGTATATCTTGTGCGCAGGTATTTCGCC
>CAYXMZ010000031.1:0-3148 GCA_964466345.1 uncultured Saccharimonas sp. (SeqCode) | reverse complement strand
GGTGGTAAACAAATTCATTATCAAATGGTAAACTTATTCGTTGACATTCACAGGTCGTGAAGGGATCCGGTGAAAAGCAAACAAATTTCATTCTGCTATAACTCAGAACCATGCAAAAGAAATATACCCGCACAATTCGTCCATACATATCTTTAAGTTTATATTGACCAAAATCAGCCTGAGCTTCATATCCTGGTGGCGAGACTTCACGTGGCGAGATTTTCCGCTTACTGGTATGCTGATACCCATACTGTTCCCTTAGAGCTTTCATATAGCGATAGAAAGTAGCTCGTTTAACTTGCAACTCAGGAAAAGCTTCCATTAATTTGAGATAGATATTCGTATCCCGGATTTGCGGGCATATTTTCAATTGCTCTAATATGTACTGTCGATAATTATCCATATGATACTTTTCCTGCTCAGCTTCCCTGGCAAAATCCTCTTTGCTCATATTCCAGTATTTACTGACAGAAGTATAGGTGATCCCCAGCGCTTTAGCAGTTTTGGTCTGGGCAAGTCCAAGTGCTTTGTATTCCTGGATTTTTTGATATTGCTCGATACCAATCATGTTTTTCCTCCTTTAGTTTTATTATTAAAGCTAGAATACATGTACCAATGCAAGCATAGGCATCACCTCCTTAAAATTGAATACTTATTTAACACAAATAATATTGCTATATTACCTATGTTAATAAGTATTAGTATAAGAGTAAAAGAACCAATCATGTACCAAGCTTTGAACTTGATATGATTGGTCCTAATTGTTAATTCATTTAAAGTAAATAATCGTTAATTCTTCTTACTCATTCAACAATCGATTTAATTAAGGCTTCTCTGGAATCTAAGTAAAATTGAATATCTATCTTTGTAGCCATTTCATCAGATAAATCAAATAACTGTCTTCTACAAGATACTGGCATTAGAATTGAAGTTGCTCCCTTTTCAACAGCAATTTCAACTAATGTTACTGGATTATGAACAATATCGATAGAACCTCCTAAATTTACTTCACCTACTACTATTAAACCACCACGAACGCTTTTCTTAAGCATAGCTGTACATAAAGCAATCAACACTCCTATTCCAATTTTTGCACCATTTTTCGCTGAATCAAATGCTCTTAACTGCAATGCAAATTCATGGGATCTAGGATCCTTATCGCCAACTAAAAGTTTACTTTTTGAATACAAATTCTGTTCCGCATAACTAACACTTTCTTTAAATGCAGCAGGTACAGGTTTATTCAAAATCTTAACTCCGTTACCTGGTCCTTCTGTAGCTTCTATCCTAAATAATCCTGGATGCTCATCAAACCCTCCAGGACTTATAGTCCATACTTGTCCAGGCTCAAGTGGATCTATTCCTATACTGTTTTCACTCTGAAGCTCTGGAGTGGATACATATTTTTCAATTCCTTCAGTTCCCATTATATAGCTGAAATGAGTATTTCTAAATTCCGCCGCTCCTATACGTTTTTGCTGTTCTTTAACCCTTCTTCTACTTTCCATTGCTAACCGAACAGACCATTCAATGTCTTCATCTGGAATTTCACTTTCGTCACCTGGGTACAGAAGTTTGAGTAAGCCACTTACAGTTTTATTGACTGCGTTAGTATCACGTCCACTTAAAGCACCACCAAAGTGAACTCTCCCCTGAATCGCTGAAAGCCTGCTTTGTAATCTGAGTTGACTCATACACTCAGATAGAAAATCACTTACTAATCCAAAATGGTCTGTTAATATTTCTTTTCCTATCTTAGGAACATCCCATCCTGGTAAATAAGCATGTATTCTATCCATTAGAGCCGTATCGTCACGCATTTCTGGAGGTAATGGTCCAAACAAATGTCCAATTCTTTGCTGATGTTCGACATCAACATCAAAATTACCAACCATGACTATACTGCCATCAGCTCTTATACTCTCTTTACCCCTACTAAACTCACCTGATTCCATATAGCCTTTCATTATGTTAATGCCATCTTTTTTATCAAATGAAATGCCTGAAATTTCATCAAAACAAACTACATCATACTGACAAACCAATCCACGTCTACCACTATTATTATCAACAAACATTTTTGCTACAGTCGCCTTGCCACCTGAAACTAAATGCGCATAGGGAGAAACCTGTTGAAACAGATGGCTCTTACCTGTTCCTCGTGGTCCTAGCTCAACTAAATTATAGTTTCTCTCAACAAAAGGAACCATCCTTATGAAGAATGCATCTTTAGCACGATCATTTAAACCACTCGGTTCAATTCCTATACTTCTCAAAAGAAAATCCTTCCAATCCTTTGTTGTGAACTCTTTTCTCGCATCTGCAAGTACATCAAGTACGTTTTTCTGAGACAACTGTATTGCACGAATACTTTCAATCCCAAACGGTCTTCCCCTATTCTCTTGAGCAATTGTGGCATCATAAGCTAAAGACACCTCTGCATAAAAACCTCCAGTTAATATTCTCTCGTGCTCACTGACTAATTCAGGAGAAATACGTATATCTTTTAATTGTAAACTAGGCAGAGTAGCTACATAGGAATCGCTTTTCTCATCTAATCTTGCGTTGATTATGTCAATTATTCTTACTTCGCCTTGCTCTCTGGCTCTAGCTTTAAACAGCTCTTATTCTCCTGCATTTACAGTTTTTGATTTTAGTTGCTTTTGAACAATTTCAATTCCTTCTTGGATCTCATCCTCATCAGTACTTGCACAATAACGCCCAAGCATAAACTCCACTACATAAGTCGGTACAGGAAATTGTCTGCTGAATGTTCTAACTAGATCCTTTTTTACTAAATATCCATCTAATACTGAGGCAGCAATTTCATCAATTCTATCAAAATTCATCTTATTGCTCACCTCCAATAATTGTTGCTATTTGATAGACTATTTTTTCATTTTCATCTAATACTACTAGAAACGCAGATTTCCCTTCGTAAACATCATCATCCACAACTACTGAAGTTATTCCGTCTGAAGTAAATTCTTTTACTCCCATTACGATTGACGTTTCTGCCATTGCAGGCTTCGTTCTAATATCTAGTCTTAAATTCTCCACTTGGCCTTCAGCAGCTACTTTACATCTCATACCCTTCCAAACAATATCTGTGATTGTAAGAACAGTGCCATTGCTAACATTTGGATCA
>CAYXMZ010000030.1:0-3561 GCA_964466345.1 uncultured Saccharimonas sp. (SeqCode) | reverse complement strand
GTCGCTACAGGTATTTTATTACACCTATTTGTTGTCGGATTGCGATAATAACCTTCTGCACAAGTAGCTAGAGTGTTATCATCAACAGTAGTTTTCATCGCTAACACCGAACTCAAATTAGCCGAATTTGGCGTCGGACGATTAGTATATTGCCAAATTCCGTCCACCAGCGCCCAGCTTTGTCCTTCGGGCGGATTAGAATATATTATTTGATCAATAGTTTCATCACCATGAATCAACCTAACTCCAGAACTAGCATTCAATAAAGTAAATCTTATTTGATTATTATAAAAAACCCTATAGCTACCAGCACTAATTATTTCACCATTAGAAAAATCGTAGTTTCGCTCAAAACTAGCTCCAATCTGCAAACTATAGTCATTCAAAGAAACGTCTTCTTCATTCGGATTATAAATTTCAATAAATTCATTACCGTCATCTGTTCCACTGGCGTTTGGCAATAGCTCGTTCAAAATTAGTGGTGGTGTTTCTTTGGGTTCATCTTCTACGCATTCGCCTATACAATCTTCTCCTGCTGCTGGAGACTGGGCACATTCCCCATCTTCATTTATCTCAAAACCGCTTGGTAGTAAAACTTGAATCCCGTTGATATTTACGCAAACATCGACCACTTCCATCAGCGCACCAGTCTGATAAACCTCGCGAATAGTTGAATCAGCAAAATCCATTGAGTTATCATCAGTATCGATATAATTTCCGAGCTCGTCTTGTTGACGCTGTAGCACTTTGTCAACACCAAGCGGAACTGCCACACCCTCGGGCTTCGTAGCTTCACCCCATCCTAATCTATCTATTTCAACGTCACTATTTTTCAAAAAGACATGCCCACCGCTAGCAGAGCCTAGCCCTTTTTCTATCTCGAAATCAAAACTCATTTTTGTTTCTGATTCTGATGGATCGTTGCCGAATAGCAAGTAACTCCGTGCCGGTAAAACATAATGCAGGGCTAAATTCTCGTCAGTCAAACAGGCCAAAGTATCATTAGAAATCTCGCTAGCACTGCTGTGATACAAGCACCAGCCAGTCACATCAACCGGAAGATCACTGTTATTATAAATTTCAACCAAGCGTTTTTGCGACACATTACCAAAAGCCATTTGAGTAATCATAACATCGGAACTAATAGCAAATACATTTTGAGTAAAGAAACAGCTAAAAATTAAACCAAAAACCAAGCTTATAAAAAACTTAAAGATATTCATGTATCTATATTAAATTAAGCTTAAGCTTTTTACAAGTTTTATTCTAAATCAACTATAATATCAGCGTTACTGTGAATTGCTACAATATCACTCAAATCGTCCAGCGCCTCAAATAATCGCACCAACTTACCTGCCATCTCTTTGTCGCTAACTTCGATAGTTGTTTTTGGTACATACTGCAATTCGGCCGATTTTACCGACAAACCGGCATCTAAAATACCTTGGCGAACACGAGCCAAATCTTTATGCTCTGTATAAACTATCATTAAACCATCTTCAACATTAGCATCCTCGGCGCCAGCCTCTAACACTTGTAACAGGGCGTCCTCACTAGTCTCACCAACCTCTATTACGCCTTTCAAATCAAACTGAAACATCACACTACCGCTATCGGCAATTCGTCCGCCGTTTTTTGCTAATACGTTTTTGACTTCTGGCAAAGTACGGTTGCGATTATCCGTCGCCGTCTCGATAATAATTCCAATTCCACCGGGACCGATTCCTTCATAAACAATTTCTTCTAAACTTGCCGAGTCTTTATCACTAGCTCGACTAATAGCACGTTGAATATTAGTAGCCGGCATGTTGTATTGTTTAGCTTTTTCAATAGCCAAAGCTAATGTTGAATTCAAAGCCGGATCGGCTCCAGCTCGTGCAGCTATAGCAATTTGATTGCCTAGCTTTGTAAATACAGCTCCTCGTTGAGCATCTTTGGCGCCTTTTTCGCGCTTGATAGTTGACCACTTACTATGTCCTGACATGTTATCTATTGTACCAGATTAGAACCAGCAAAGTTAAACTTTGTTATTCGCCACAAAATTAAACAACCTACAGCAATAACACCATAACAAACAAAAAGCACCCACATCGGAGCTATTATTTGACTAGAAGCCCATGGTAGAGAAGCCAGTGTGTCAACTACTTTCGTCATATAGCCGAGTAGCAGTTCCGCCGGAAAGCCAGCAAAAGAAATTCCAAGTAGTCCTCCAATGCCAGCCACGAAAACTAATAGCATCGCCAACGGGACCAATGGCAAAACCAACAAGTTCGCAATTAACGCAATGTTACTAAATTGTCCAAAAGCTATTAAAATAATTGGCATAGTTAGAATCTGGGCCGAAATAGTCTCAAGCAAAATTTGTCCTACGGTCGAAGGTTCGTCGTCGCCGAACAAAAACGCTTTGAGTAGTGGGGATAATATCATGACACCCGCAAACGCTGCAAAAGACAACTGCCAACCCAAATCTCCCCATAAATAACTAGGGTTCAGCATGGCCGTTACCGCCATCGCCAAAACCAACAACACGACTGGATGAAAATTACGCCCGCAATACCAAGCTAACAGACTCAAGCCAGTCACCAACCCAGCCCGAGACATACTAGGACTCAAGCCAGTTATTGCTATAAAGCCTAAAACCATCAAACCAGCCGTCAAAACCGCTAAGTATTTTGAAATTTTTGCAAATAACCGTCTAGTTATCCTAACGAGTATTGTTAAATTATAACCGCTTGCCACTACGACATGCGTCAAGCCAACCGTCTGCAACGCTGATACCAAACTAGCTGGCAAGGCTCGCCTTTGCCCAACCAAAAACCCCAACCCCAAACTAACTTCTGGTTCAGAAATATTTTGGCGAACCGCATCGGCAAACCAATCACGTATTTTGCGCGCGACATCACCCGGTTCTGGACTAACAACACTCTCGATTTTTGCGTTATACATCACACCAGCAAAATTGCCAAAACCCTTTTTTAAAGAACCGTTAATTTGAACTTCGTCGCCACGTTTAACATCGGCGTTTTTTGCCGTAACCCACAGAGTGCCAGCTAATTTTTGTTCTTTGTAATGAATATTATTTAATCGTAAGACAATTTGTCCTGAAGTGTTGATATCTGTATCTTCTGACACAAAACCACTCAAAGTAATTGTTTTGCCTATCAAATCATCATATTCGTTCAGCTCTGCCTGAGACAAATATCCACGTACACAACCAATCAAACATCCTCCTAAAACTAATATAGGTAACAAATATAAATACCTGCGACTAAAACCGACTGCTAGCAAAACAAATGCCACACCCAAATACCACAATTTGCCACAAGGAAAGTATCGAGCCACTACTATGCCTAGTAATACACCGACACAAATAGCGGTTATATGCCAACTAATGTGAATTTTTTTGACCCACGACCAATTCATAAGTAGAAGTATAGCACAAACTTAAATTAAGCTTAAAAAATAACGCCAACACATGGTTGACGTAATTTTGGTGAGGCCAGTGAGACTTGAACTCACGACACCCTGCTTAAAAGGCAGGTGCTCTAACCAGCTGAGCTA
>CAYXMZ010000029.1:0-3572 GCA_964466345.1 uncultured Saccharimonas sp. (SeqCode) | reverse complement strand
TGTCTAAAAACCAGCTTTTATTTCCGTTATTTTTTAGATAAAAGCCGTAACCAACCGCTAAGTCGTGAATTAATTTAGCTACTGCCCCGTTTCTCTTTTGATAAAGTAACAAATCACCAGATTTTTTATCTAGGCAAAAAGCCAGACAATCCACGAATTTATTTCCATATAAAAAAGTCTCCAGCAAGGAGACGAAGGCTTCGCATCTTGACGACTCTGAAAACATTTCTTCCGATTGATCGCATGAAAAAGTTACATGATAATACTTGTTTTTGATTTTTTGAAGCACCAAACTACACATGGCACCACCCTTTCAGAGATTAGATTTATATAAAATTTTAATTCAGTTGGCAAAGGGACTCTTTTTATAAAAAAGTCTTAATAAAACCTTTGTAATAACTAAATTATGTAGTAATATTAAGCTTATGATAAAAGAAAATCAACCCCCTAAAGTTAAAAAATATCATAAAATTTTAATTACCGTACTCATGCTGATGTTTGTTGTGGTCGGAGTTATTGCATGGTGGCAGATGAGTAAGTATTATGAAGGATACCAGATGTCTTCGCTCGACAATCATATGAGAACTCTATATCAAGATATTCAATTACAGGCTGAGTCTGACGAGGATTGGGTATATGAAACTGGCTGCATAGAGCAGAAAAGCGGAGATTTTCCAACTGGGATATTTTTGTGTCAATCAACTATTTCAATGTCAAAAAAAGTCATTTCTGTTGATGAAGTTTCGCGCTTACACCAAAAATATCACAGTATCATATCTAGAGATTCTGAGCTACAAGCTATAAGTGATATCCAAAAAAGTCCTACGTTTGGCTCTACTTATTCAATCAGCTATATCGGTTCTCAATTTAAAGATCGAGTTAGCGGTGCGACTTGCGATTATTCAACTGATCTCCGTCGAACGGACGACGATAGACAGGGTTCAAACATTGGTTTGGGCATAAGTGAACAAGAAGGCTCGGCGAAAGTTAGATTACAGTGCTTTAAAACAAAGCTTAGGTCGGAGTGGTACAAAGACTAATTTTTAATCAGGTATTCTAGATAGTAATAAACTAAATACGACCAAAGTTACAAAAAAGACCGTAACTTCAATAAAAATTGTTTTCTGAAATATTTCGTTTTTTTGAGTTGTATTATTTTTAGCCGAAGACGGCGTTGCGCTGCTTAGAGTAACCTCGGGGTTTTTAATTTGTTCTTTCTGTACCCCTTCAATATTAATGGGAGTTGCTACGTTGCGCACCGTGCTGTTAGGTAGTGGATTTGAAAATGAAGCCATCAAATCATCGATAAAAGACGATTTATTTTGGTCTATCTCTTGAGGTATGGTCTCTTCGGTTGGTGTTGAAATCACAGCCCCTTGATTGTCGTTGGTGTTTTCTGGGGGCGTTTCTTGTCCAGGGTCTTCGGGAGGTATATCATCGGACGGTTCTGGAGTTATAGGTTCGGGCGTCTCATATTTTATAGTTTGATAAAGTTCAATAGATTCGCCAGAATAAGACGAGCCGTATAGATGTATGGTGTGAAAACCTTCCTCGAGATTATCTGGCAGATTTATTTCTGTAGTCAAATTACCATTAGAATCGGTCAAAAATGTGCCTAAGTCTACAGGGCTGGACGTAATCTCAATTCTGACTATTGAATTAGGGGAAAAGTTGTAATCACCGGTTTGGATTAATTTTACAGCGTTATTAACTGAGTTTAGTAAGTCGAAAACAAAACTGCCAGCTCTTTTAATGGAACTTTCATTTGCAGCAGCAATATTCCAATAATTCGATGGTGATGGTGGAGTGACGGACGTATCTGGGCAAGCATTTGTTCCGTCCTCGCAATAATTATGACTTGCTAGGTTGCTGACAGAACCATTGATTATAGCTGCGATGTCGCTATGCCCTATTTCGTTGGGATGAAAGCTCTCGTTACCTATAAACTTAATAACGTCAGTTGGCCCGTCGTCGCCAAAGCGAAAAGGGTTCATAGCAGATGGTTCAAATCCGCACAAAGCATAATCACCAAATGCGTTCTCGATGTCTATATAGGCCACGCCAGCAGCGCGCGTGGCTGCCTCAACTACTTGATTTAAGTAACTTATGCTTTCGTCAGCAAACTGCCTCTTCGGGGTGTTTAAAAGTAGTCCCGTGACACCATTGCAGGTTGGGTTGAGGTTAATGACTTTTGGGTAACCAATGGCGTAAATCTTGGATTCGGGTGATAAGGACGCTAACTCAGAAAAAGTATCTTTGAGTGAGTAAAAAGATGATTGAATTTCTTGAGCTGTCTCGGCGCGTTTAACTGGATCGCTCATAATATCACAATTACCAACCATACAACCTATTAGTTTTCCGACCAAGTCGATGTCGTTGCCTCCGACGCCGACTGTTACAACTTTTGGTTTGTACATTCTAACAAAGTTTTCTTGATGACTTATCCCTGGAGTAAATGACAGTTGCGCTCCTGAATAAGCTAAACCGAATTGTGATGAAGGTATAACTCCAAACATACGTCCGCTTTGTCCGCCATAATTTTCGTTGTCGTCTCCTATTATGTCCTTGGTTGTTGCGCCTGAACAGGCGACGTTTTTTACTAAATTAGGGGTAAAATATTGTGATTCTGTTAATAAAAAAGGATATGACAATGTGCTAACGTGGCATTTATTGTTCTCGACATTTGTACCACTTATATAGTAATCATCATTGGTTGCGCCTTCGCCGCTACTATAAGAATCACCTAGTGCTAAGTAGTCCAGCCGTGGGCTGGTGTAACCACTAGATTGAATGTAGGCAGAGAATGCTCCAGCGGTGTAAGATGTGCCATAAAAATGAAGCTCGGCACCGTTATCGCTAAAAGTTGGCTTAATGCCATAATGAAAATTAGGAATATTGGAATGTACGGTTCCATCGCTTATGGGACATGGCTGGAGAATTGATTGTCCACTCACTAACTTGTCGTATGACGGAGTTTCGCCACAAGTTTCGGAAACGTCTATTATTCTAAGATCACTATTTACGCCTATAGCAATCACATGTTCTCCGTCGTTACTAACGGCTATCTCCATTGTTGGGTTGCTACCGTGACCATACATAGGGTATTTATCACTATTTATCCATTTTAAATCTAAAGAGTTTAAGTCTAATAAACCTATCCCCCTTTCTATTAATTCAAATCCTAGCCAACGGCCGTTCCCTGATATGCTAATTGCTCCAACTGGCCATTTGTACTCTGACAAGCCGTCGGTTGACGTAACCTTGAACGTATAGTCTGGATTTGAGTCGTCAAACTGATAACTTAAGACTCCGTCATGATAACTAAGCTGTAAGCGCTGCGAAAAATTATGATATATCACCAGATACCTAAATGATACATCTGTTGTTGTGGGGTATTTAGTTATTAAAATATCTCTGCTGGGGACGTAAAGTGTATTTTCTTGCCAATTGTTGTTATTCACACCCAATAGCCGATAGGCAAAAGAATCAGATTTGAACTTAATGGCTGCCGGACCGTAGCCGTAACCAACACCTAAGGTTATTTTGTCATCGCCATGGAGACAAAAGAGACT
>CAYXMZ010000028.1:0-4128 GCA_964466345.1 uncultured Saccharimonas sp. (SeqCode) | reverse complement strand
TATATATTACACAAGCTGTATAATTTTATTCTAACGTAGTTTTTGGCATTTTGGACAAACGTGAGTACCACGCCCAGCTACACGAATCTTAATAATTTCAGTTCCACAACGCAGGCAAGGCAATCCTTCGCGACGAAAAACGTGCGCAAAATCAAGATACTTGCCTTTTTCACCTTTAGCATTTACATAATTACGATCAGTACTTCCACCTTCAGTAATTGAAAAATTC
The DNA here is from genome assembly GCA_964466345.1 of uncultured Saccharimonas sp. (SeqCode). Classification (GTDB taxonomy): domain Bacteria; phylum Patescibacteriota; class Saccharimonadia; order Saccharimonadales; family Saccharimonadaceae; genus UBA1547. The sequence continues at coordinate 3,899 of CAYXMZ010000028.1, read as the reverse complement.
AAAACAGTACGGACTTCATTATAAAGCCTGTTAAAATCAGCCTTTGTTAAACTGCCGACCAGAGCGCTAGGATGTATTTTAGCTCCCCATAGTGACTCATCGGCATAAATATTGCCAACTCCAGCAACAACCGACTGATCAAGTAGCGCCGCCTTAATGCTGGTTCTAGCTCGCCTTTTAAAACGCTCTGCAAACTGAGCTGAGGTAAATTCGTTATCTAATGGCTCAGGGCCAATTTTTTGCATAAAAGGCAAATTTTCTACTTCGGCTGTAGGTAGTAATTTAACCCAGCCAAATTTACGTTGATCATTAAAATAAAGATATGAACCGTCCATAAAGCCAAAAATCACACGAGTTGATTTATCTGGCAATTTAGCCACTAAACTATCTGTTGGATGACCTCCACCAAAACGTTTTTTCTTATTTACATAAACCAGTTGACCCGTCATTTTCAGATGAATAGCTAAGCTATATTTATTAGATAAATTTATAATTAACATTTTTCCACGACGAAGAATATCTGTGATTTTTGCGCCAACCAAAAATTGTTCAACTTCGCCCAAATTATTAGGAAAACTCTTTGCGTTGTCGCTAACAACAGATTTTATTTGAAAACCTACAATCAAGCTTTTTAGCCCCACCCTAATCGTCTCTACCTCTGGTAGCTCTGGCATTACCGGCCCTTAATAAAAGTCTCTAACGAATTTATAACCGTCATCAATCTGAGCTAGGAACAACTTTCTAATAGGTGTTAGCTTGGCAGTCATTGAACCACCATCTCTTGAGCAAGATGAGGTCCAGAGTTTTTTCAAGGTCTCACCGTTATTTAACATCGAGAATTCATACACTTGACCGGTAGCACAAACACCACGATTATCCCCTCGCTCTTGACCATTCATGAAGCCCATTCTATCGAGTGCATAAACAAATTGTTCATAAGCTACAGAAGTGTTTTCTGCTACGATACTTTCTTTCACGGTGTTACCGTAGCCACTAAATACCGTTAATCGCCTCTGTTGGGGAGTAATCTCAATTGAATAGGCTTGGAAGTTTTCTTCAGCAACAATTTTGCCACGTACATACATTTTGACCGTCCTACCAGTACCCAAATTTAGCAAAGACTCCTCAGTAGTGTCTTTTTGAGGCGTAGCAGAATTGGAAAGTAGTGCCCTAACCGCAAATATAGAGCCGATAATAACAAACGCCATTAGCAAAATAACTACGGCAATTCGGATAATTCTAGATGTTTTATAACTCACCATAACTTCTATATTATAGCATTTTTTGAATAAAAATCAACCCGAAATTTATTATAACTCACCCCAGTTGTCACCGGTCGTAACGTCGACTTTAAGCTTAACACCTAGACTCGGCGCAATATTCTCCATAACGTCTCGCAAAATGTCTTTTACTTTTTCGGCATTTTCTCTTGAGCATTCAACTAGTATGCTATCGTGAATTTGTAAGATTTGCTCACCCAAGTCACCTAATTGTTCTTCAATTTTAATCATCGCTAACTTCATCAAGTCAGCCTCGGTACCTTGAATTGGCATATTCATCGCTGCTCTTTCGGCCGATGAGCGAATCATATAATTACTACTTTGGACATCTGGCGTCGGACGACGACGACCAAAATATGTCTCGACATAACCTTTCGTTTTTGCCTGCTTTAGAACTTCATCTAAAAACTTGCGGACTGACTCACGCAGTTCAAAATAACTATCAATAAATTTCTTTGACTCGGACACACTCATGCCGGTGGCTACACTAAGGCCATGCGGGCTCATACCATACAAAATACCAAAATTAATCACCTTGGCGTTTCGACGTTGACTTTTGGTAACTTCGTCCATCGGTATACCATAAACTTCACTTGCAGTTTTTGTGTGAATATCAACATTGTGATTAAAATCGTCAATTAATTGCTTGTCACCCGCCAATACAGAAGCCAATCTTAGCTCAAACTGCGAATAGTCAGCACTTACCAAAACTTTATCTTTGTCGGTAATAAACGCTGTGCGAATTTCCCTACCCAAAGCCGTGCGAATTGGAATATTTTGTAAATTCGGGTTAGTACTGCTTAAACGACCTGTACTAACAACATCTTGGTTAAATGTGGTATGAATACGCGAATTATTATCAACTAATTTAGGTAAAGCGTCTACGTAGGTATTCTGAAGTTTAGCAAGTTCACGACTTTGTTCGATAAGCTCAATAATTGGATGTTGACCTCGCAGTTTATTAAGTTCACTTTGACCAGTACTATAACCAGTCTTGCCTTTCTTGATTCCAGCCGTTGGTAATTGCAATTTTGTAAATAATACCTCAGACAATTGCATTGGACTCGCAATGTTGAACTCGTAACCAACCGCATTAAAAATTTGTTGTTCGATATCACGATGTTTTGTTGCAAGCTTTTGACTCATCTTACTCAAAAATTCAGTATCAATTTTGACACCACGATATTCCATTTTAAACAAAATATAGACTAGCGGGAAATCAAATTGACGGGCTATTATAGCCAATTTTTCATCATTTTCGAATGTTTTTAGTTGACTTGAATATACGCTACACAAAGCCGCCAACTGAGCTAAAGGTGAAGCACTACTTACATCATAGTCGGATAAACCACTGAGTGAGCGGTCGCGCGCCAGCGGGTCAATCAAAAAAGCTGCTTGGTTGATGTCGTGAATTTTAGGAAATTCAATGAAAATTTCTCTCTTGGCTAATTCGTGATAAAGCTTTTTCATATCATAGCCAATTACGGTTTTTTGAGATAATTCGTGCCAAAATTTCTTGCTAATTTCGTCAAGTTTGCACCTTGATGCCAACTTCTTGTCAAACGACACCCAGAGCTCGTCGTCATTTATAAGTATCATCGCTTCATTGGCGTCATTAATCACACCAGACCATTCTGTTTCTTTCAAACTAGGTATGCTTTTATCTTGTTCGATTAGTAAGCTTGTTTGGTTATCAAAACGCATATTTTGCGGTAACCGTCGAGCAAGTGAATTAAATTCTAGCCGTTTCAAAATATCCGCCACCTTATTGAGATTTATATCATTTACATCAGCGACGGCCCAATCAAGTTTAACTGGCGCGTCCGTCCAAATACTTGCGAGCTTTTTCGTAGTGTAAGCCGATTCTTTGCCAGCAACTAATTTTGCAGATAATTTTGGTTCAATCTCGCTTAAGTGTTCGTAAATTCCGTCTAGCGTGTCGTACTTTTGTAATAATTTAATACCAGTTTTAGAGCCGACACCAGGCACCCCAGGTAAATTATCTGACGAGTCGCCTTGCAGGGCTTTGAGGTCAAGAAATTGATCGATGCGAATACCATATTTTTTTTCAAAATACTCAACATCAAAAGCTTCGATATTACTCAGGCCGTTTTTCATCGCATAAACCTTAGTGGTTGGGCTAATTAATTGTAAGGCATCTAAGTCACTTGTAATCAAATAAGTTTCTATACCTTTTTCGGTCGCCTCTTTGGCGAAAGCACCCATTATATCGTCAGCTTCATAGTCATCAAGTTCATACAACGGCCATCCGAAAGCGTCGAGAAGTTCATTTAGAATTGGAATTTGTTCATAAAAATCATCTGGAGCGGGTTTTCTGTTAGCTTTATAGTCAGAATAAATTTCACGGCGTTTTCGAATGTTTGTTCCACGTTTATCCCAAGCTATTGCTACATAATCTGGTTCTAATTTTTTTATCAACTCAATAGCCAATGAAGTAAAGCCAAACACTCCCCCGGTTGGCGTACCGTCGGGCAACGACAAGTTTGGCATAGAATAATAGCCCCGATAAAATACTGACTTCCCGTCAATAACCGCCAAACGTTTCATATAGCCTATTATACCGCAAATATATTGTTGTTACTTATTTATTGTGGCGAG
>CAYXMZ010000027.1:0-5397 GCA_964466345.1 uncultured Saccharimonas sp. (SeqCode) | reverse complement strand
GTGGGATTAGTGTTTGTTTTTATGTCTAATTTTCAAGGAGAAGTTTTATACGTTCCGGCAATACTCGTCGGACTATTATTCTTGTTGAGTTATAAAGTTAATCATAGATTTATCAAATAAAATCTAGATACACAGTTGTATTTATTGAACTCACTCTTTATATAACAGATTATTTCTGTAGAAGGTTGATTTCTTTTGAAGCTCAGCATTAACGTAATCATAGCCAAACTTTTCTGTCAAAGTTTGCTTATCAGAAAATAGATTTACGCCAAGCCCAAGGGCGTCGCCATCAATTTTTGCGCCAATACTCGCTAAAGTTGAAGGGTATATGTCGAATGACAAAAATTGTCTGTTTTTTTGATTGGTTGGCTCGATCGCAGGGTTTATAAATACGTTATAAATTGTTCTTTGATAATTTTTATTAATCCGAGCTTCATAAAAATCAGTCTGCATTCCTAAGTGATCACCTGTGATTATTATTGTTGTATTTTCATAAAAATCTTGCTGTTTTATCCATTCTACAAACTCATTGATTCTTTTTGAGGAGCAGGCAAAAACATTTTCATACTTTGCGTCAAAATTTGTTTCGCACGTTGGGTCAAGATAACCATCAACAAAATGTGTGTCAGCTGTTAATAATTGAAAGTTAAAAGGTTGTGAAGATTTTGAGATTTCAGTTAATTCTTCTTTGGCGTACTCGATTAATTTCTTGTCTTCGTATCCCCACCATTCGTGATAATCCTTGGAGATTTTACCTTCTTCAATGGCGATTTTGTAATCAGAGATTTTGTAGTTGCCGTGCTCGGTGAAATATTTATCACGACCACCAAAGTTGGCATCAGAGCCAAACATTATTTCTTGGTAATAAGACTGTTTTTCTAAAATTTGACCGAGTGAATATACGCCTGGCAAGAAATTATTTAATTTTCCAACCTCGTTACGTTTTTCTGACGGGATTTCTATGATTGGTACGCCAGATGACGACGCAACCATACCGCCTACTGTCCAAGAAGCACCGTATGCGGGTAATATACCTCCGAGTTTTTCAGTATTGGAAAAAGAGACGTTTTCTGATGCAATATTTTCAAGCTCCGGGATTAGTGACTTGCTTAAAGCACCACCGTTTTTTGATGAAAATAGGGTTCCTTCCATCGATTCGAGATATATGAAAATGAGATTTCTTTTTTGTTCTGGAAATTCTATCTTAACCGAACTAGGGTCGACATAATTATCAGCTATAAAACTGCTTGAATTTATTTGATTGATAACATAGCCGTAGGCGTTTATAGAATTTAAGCCATAAACCAAAGATGCGGTAAAGACGACAATAGAGTATACGAGGAAATATTTAAACCTAGAGGAATTGATAATAATTTTACGATTTTTGTTTTTTAATTTTAACTCAATTGACATAAGACATTTTTTACCAAAGAAATTAATAATTGGTAGTGACAAAACAAAAAACAGCGCAACAAAAGGACAGATATTGTTTAAAACTGGCTCCAAAAAAGTTCCAGTACTAGCTCCCTCGCTTCCGCTAAGTAGGTAATATGACAAATCATTGATGCTAACATTGCCGAACGTCTTTATTTTATATTGAGTGACTATGATAATTAATGCTGATAAAAAGACTAAGATAGTCGCGATAACTATTCTTAATCCATTAGAATTTGATTTGTCTTTTTTGGCCACTTTATTTTTTTTCAATTATTTTTATATCTAATCTTCGGGAAATTATCGATCCAATAAAAGCAACAAAAGCCGACAACACTATTGATAATGATAGATATTTGATTGTGAATATGTCTGTAAAACATAACATCTCATTGTGAAATACATATATTACTATTGAATATATAAGCAAGTTAATTATTGTGAAAAAAGTGAAATAGGCGATAATTAAATCACGAGCGGTAAATTTGTTGCCACAATAATGAATGTAAATGCCCAGGGCGATAAAGATTGGTGCGAACATACAAATGAATTGATTCATAATTTCTCCTAATATATTATTAATTATTGTCTCATTTACCGACCGTCTAGGCAAGATTGGCTAGGATGAGTAGGGGCTTAAAAAGAAATTACCCCTTGTGAAAACTCACAAGGGGCTTTGGTCATTGTTGTTCCCAGATCAGCACCTCTACTTCTTTTAGGAGGTTTGCTTCTATGGCGGCGAAGATTTCTTTCTTCACTTCACTCCATGGTGTGTTGCTTTTCTTAAAAATGTATATTTTAGTATCTCCGATATACACTTCATAAACACTCTTTATTGCAAACAGGGCTTCTACTAAAGGGTATTTTGGGTCAGGATTGTCGAACGTTCCACGTCCCCCTCCTTTTTGTTCCGGAATTCGATCTTTAAATCGAATAGTGATGCCATATGGGTCGTTATCACAAAACTCAATAGAACAATACATTCTACCTCCTGTCGAGAGAAACAACAATAACCTTGCAAATTATACCATAAATATCACAGAAAGTCAATACAGCACTGAATTATCAGACAAAACTACATTTATTTTGTGTACTACAAACTTGAGGGAGATGTATAATAATGTTTATGAATGTTTTACAAGTAAAAAGACTTACAAAATCTTTCAATCGAAAGATAGCTATCGAAAATCTTACCTTTAATATTACACCGGGGTCGATTACCGGATTTTTGGGCCCGAATGGTGCAGGTAAAAGCACCACTATGAATATTATGATGGGTTTTATCAGACCGTCTGAAGGATCTGTTCGTATATTTGGTAAGTCTGTAATTATCGATACGCCAGCCACGCGCACGCAGGTTGGGTTTTTGTCTAATAGCACTAAGTTAGATAAAAATCTCACCGTAGCTCAAGAGATAGAATATTATGGTAGCCTTGGTGGGAAATATGATAATGATTATGTAGATACGCTTAGTAAAAAACTCAAACTCGACATGTCTTTAAAAATTGGAAATTTGAGTACCGGAAATTACCAAAAAGTTGCTCTTGTTATTGCCTTGATGCACAAACCAAAACTTTTGATACTGGACGAGCCTACTACTGGATTAGATCCCCTTATTCAGACACAATTCAATAAAATTATTTTGGATTTAAAAAAGTCTGGATCAACTATTTTTATATCATCGCATATTTTAAGTGAGGTGCAGGAATTGTGCGACGAATTTATTTTTATCAAAGAAGGCAAAATTGTAGCACAACTTAAACGCGCAGATTTAAAAGATATTTCTGGTAAGATTATTACAATTAAAACCAACGACAAAAACCACAAAAAAATCATGAAATATTTAAAAGACAACAAAATAAAACACAGCGTTGGTGGAGGAAGCCTAGAAGATGTCTTTATGGGATATTACGGAGGCGAAAATGCTTAAAAATATTACAACCAAAGTACTCTACGAAAAAAGGCGAGGCATATTGTTATGGGTGATAATTATTTTTGTCACGAACATTGCTATTGCGATGCTGTTCCCTGCTATCCGAGATACTATGGGGACTATGATTGGGTCTGTCCCTGCTGGCATGGAAAAATGGTTTGGCGAGGCTAGTACATGGCAAACATACACTGGATACGCTGGGCAGGAACTGTTCGGTGAGATGGCGATTATTTTAATTATTGTGGCGATTTTGTTTGGTACGAGTTTTTTGGCTGGTTATGAAAACAATGGCACCCTTATTACGCTACTCTCGAGACAAATAAGTAGGAGACAGGTTTATTGGCAAAAATATTTAGCTCTAGTCGTGGTGCTTGTAGTCGTGGCTATAGCATTTTTCTGCGGAGCGATATTTGGAGGATTACTGCTTGGCGAAACTGTTGAAATTGGTATTCTAAGTAAATGTATGCTTATGGTGTTCTTGTTAAGCCTTTCGCTTGGTTCTGTAGCTTATGCCCTGGGTGGAATAACTGGTAAATCTGGAGTGGCTGGGATTATAGTCGGAGTTTATGCTTTTGTTGCTTATATTATTGCTTCTCTATCAACCGCTGCCGATGTTGTTGACAAGTTAAGCTATGGGTCTTTGTTTAAATATGCTTCTGCGCCCGATGTTATCGCGAATGGATTAAATATTATTGATATAATAATACTAATTTCGGTAACTGTTATATCAATATTAGTAGCCAAGACAGTATTCGAAAAACGCGATTTAGCAACTCATTAATTTAATATATAATAAAACTATGTTAAGAAAAATTTTAATGACGGTAACCATAGTGCCTTTTGTCGCCGCCGCTTTTATAATGTTTGTTAATCAAAAACTTACAATAAATACTTTAAGTAATGAGATAGCGTTGACAGGGGGTCAGCTGATTGATGTCAGGGAGCCAAGTGAATATTCCCAGAGTCACGCAGATGGTGCTATAAACATACCTCTTAGCGATATCCTAAACAAAGACTATTCTAAAATTGATCTAAACAAGCCGATTTACCTTATTTGTCGCTCTGGGAGCAGGGCAGAGCAGGCAAAAGTAGCACTTGAAAAAAATGGTTTTAAAAACGTCAAGAATATTGGAGGTCTTGTTGAATGGGAAAAGCAAGGAGACAAAGTTTGCAGTACCTCGACTCCCTTATGTAGCTAGCGTTGACTAATTTTAGTTTTGGGTATATACTTATAATAGATAGTTAAATTTGACTATCTGACAAAACTAAAATTAGTAATAACAAAGGAGGTATAATTATGCCAAATTTAGATAAAACTGGTCCAACGGGTCAAGGCCCTAGGACAGGAAGAGGCTTAGGTGATTGCGAGGGTTCTGGTGATCAATATCCAACATTTCCGATGCGTCGAGGTTTCGGGTGTGGCTTTAGGCGTTTCTGGGCTCCTTCAAAAAATAATCTAGAAGATTTAAAAGCTATAGAAAAACAGCTTAGTACAGAACTGAAAGAGCTACGTGAAGAAATAGCTCGAGCAGAGAATTAAAAAAATTAAATTAATAAAAAATCGTAACCTTATACAAAAGAGAGATTACGTAGTAATATTTAATTATGCCAAGACCTAGATTAAATCGAAAAATTTGTTTTAGTCCAAATGTGACTTACTTTAAGCCTCAAGGGGTTCCTATGTCGACGCTCAATCTTGTTGAGTTAACGGTAGAGGAGATAGAAGCCCTGAGGCTTAAAAACGTAGTTGGACTTAATCAAAATCAATGTGCAAAAAAAATGAATACGAGTCAAAGTACGTTTCAGAGAATACTCACGAGTGCTTATACAAAGATTAGCGATGCTATAGTGAGCGGAAAGGCAATCAAGATTATAAACGAGCAATAGTTGCGAAATTGAGGAGAATATTATCAAGGCTATTAATACAAAAAATAGATAGTAATACTTATAGAGTTTAAAGTTGCTGTAGTTGGTACTTTTATATTAAACAAAGTATAAATTTCTAATTATCTTTTTATATTTTCTTAAAT
>CAYXMZ010000026.1:0-5920 GCA_964466345.1 uncultured Saccharimonas sp. (SeqCode) | reverse complement strand
AAGCTTGCGCACCACATAAAGTGTCATCGACGGGTCTCCATTTTGCAAGAAATAAAACGTACTAACCACAGCGATACGTCTATCCCATAATAGAGTAGATTCAATTAGTTTATCAAATGTTTTTTGCTCGCTGGGGTTGTCGTACAAAAAATGACCAATAATTTTGTAGCAACTAAGGTCAACCAAATCCCAATTATTGATAAATCTCGTGTTTTTTAAATAAAACTTAGCTATTTCACTACGCTTTTTATCGTCACCGCGACCAAACTTCTCAACTAAAATTAACAAAGCTACTAACCGATATTCGTGCCACTCACTGTTAAGTAACATGGTTATATCGTTTTTATCCGCCTTTGTCCAATATTTTTTGACAACCATGCGTACGTTCGGTACTATCACACCTAGAAATTTATCTCCCTCGCCATATTCACCAATGCCGGTCTTAAAAAAATGTGGCAAAAACTCAGCCTTCTCAGGCTGAGCTAGTTTTTTCATATCATTTTTTATGTCTGTCGCTATGTTCATGGAATAAGTATAGCATTTTAAGATATTATTTAACTTATCTGTATCTATTAATTATTGTCGTGTGCTTCAATCAACTTGGCGTGAACAACGACTCTTTCAGAAAGATTATAACAAGTGGAAAGAGTTATAATTTTGTCAGAAAAATTCGGTATATTTTCGAATCGATGTATACTACGATTTTTAACTAAGTCCACAAAATTATTAAATTCGGTATCGTTGTTAAAAGATACCGCCAGGTAGTCATCAGTTGTTTTTATTCGATATGTACTAAAAACTTCCCATGTCGTAGTCTCGTCTTCAGTCGTTAGCCTAACAAAGTGATTATCTGGATTAGAATACCAATCCTGTTCTAAGGTATTTTTTAAAGTTCCAAACATTATTTTTATCAAAAAAGCGTGGCCATAAATAATAGTGTTTTTATCAAGATTTTTCATATTATTACGATAATCGGCAAAAATCCAACCAGCTTGATTATAACTTTTATCAAAGGAGTGTTTAAGATAATAGTTGTTATCTTTTGTCTGAACAACAGGGTAGTTTATCTCTGTCCCCGCTACAGACAGCCAGGCAACGCTATCTGGATTTTTTGATTTTAGGTCTTTGAAATCTACCTTATTTTGGTCTCTTAATATTAACACCTCATTAATGATTTCGTTTGTTTTTTGGTAATCTTTTTGCCAAAAATATATTTTGCCAAGAGAAAAAATTAAAATGCAGCCTAATATTACACCTATAGTAATTAGGATACTTTTCTTTAATTTTAAACACTTGTTTTCTTTTATAAAATTATGCATAATCAATATTATAGTACATAGTTAAGCAATTTATTATTATACAGGAGGAATTATGATAAAAAGTTTCAAAAGCCTAAGACATATAGGCTTATTTGCGTTTATAACAATGTTTTTAATAGCAATGATTATACCAATAACCAACACGTTTGCAGCTATTTCAAGTAGGGTTGTTGTAAATGGGACAGTTATATATGATTCTAGCGACCCAGCCTATAGCGCGAACGATGGTTACAATATAACACACGGAGTCTCAGGCGTATCATATAACACCTCCACAAACATCTTAAATTTAACTAGTACAACTCTTGAGAGTATTTACGCTAACGGTGACTTAACTATTAACTTGAATCTAAACAATGCAATTGACGCAACTACATCTAATATCGCGCTAGAAGCTCGAGGAAACCTAACTATAATTGGTAGCAATGGTTCTTCCTTAAATGTAAGCGCGATGACTTCTGATGATCGAGCAATCGAAATAGCAAGCGGGTCAACCCTAACTATCGGTAATTATTCCAGTCCTTCGGATATAATAACAGTTTCAATACAAAGAGGTTCTGTCAACGCTCCAACAATTTCCTCTATAGGAGATAATGTCTGGAACTATTCGCCACCAATATCAGGTCCCGGTCCTAGCGTACCTAGCGAACCGCTGACTTTATCTATCGGAGGCAGTGTAGTAATAGACGAAACCGCAGTCCCAGAAGTAACTTCGGCTTCTGGAGAAGGGTGGTCTATATCCCAAAATGACATGGGTGGTTATAGTCTCGAGCTAGATCAAGGAGCGACTATTGGCTATATTACAGCTTCTGGAGACGGAGACCTTACTATAAACGGTGACGGGGCTATATCAAGTAATATTGCTGACGGCCTCTCTATAAACATGCTCGGGATGGTAAACATATTTGGTGGCGAGAGCGATATCGATGGCGATGTCAATCTATCTGGAGGTATATATACCCAAGGCTTTATCGATACATACGATAGAGCATTTACAATAGGTTCTGCCGAATCACCAAGCTCTACCGGTGTAACAGCGGATATGATATATGTTTCTTTTGGAGATCTGACCGTTTACACAACAGGGATAGGCTTACAATATCACGACGACACCCCAGAGCCAGGTCGCGGATTGATAATAGATTCAAGTTCAGGCAAGACTCTAAGGGTAGCATCAAGCTCGGTAGCTACGGCTAATACCGTCCTTGCTTATGTTAGTGGAGGTGGATCTATCGACCTTACGTACACAGACTCTCTCGGTGACTTCTCACCACAAGCTGGTCATTTTCCATGGATAGACATGAACGGCACGGAAGAGGAAAATATGATGCCAGATTTAGTTGACTGCGTCGAAGGTGAGAGTGTCGAAGGTAAGTATAGATTAACAACTAGTTATGGTAATTTCTTATTAGAATCTACCGCAGGAACCCTTTACAATTTAGGCTGGGATATTCCTGATGCCGAAGACTCTGTAGTATTAAACGGAACTGTAAACGTAGTCGCCGCTAACGGCTATAAACAAACTTTTGGTGGTTATACCGACTACTTAATTGAAGCTGGCACCCCTGTTACAATTGAACTTTTACCAAATTACGGATATCAGTACGTATCTGGCGGCTTAAACGGCAATCAAACGATGCCAGAAGCAGGAAAAGCCTCTTATACTTTCGTGATGCCATCCGAACATCTACATTTGAGTGCAATATTTGAACCAAAATCAGATATAGTAAATATCAACGATGATTCAATTCAGTCAGCCTCAATAACAATGCCAGCTAATGAAATTAACGGTAATGCCGAACTTACAATTAACGACAGTACAGATGCCGACGAAGGAGGATTTAGAGATGCCGCTGGCGACCTTACTGTGGCAGGTTACCTCGATCTTAGCCTGAACGAAGTAATATACAAAGGGACTACAAACGAGTCTTGGAAAACACCTTTGACTTCTCTTGACGAGGAGATGACAATAAACATAGAACTAGCCGACGAACTGCAAGGATATAGTGATTACACTGTCTTACGAGACCACGAAGGCACAATTACAGAGTTAGATAGTAGTTTCGATCCAGAAACAGGAATACTCTCGTTTAATACAGATTCTTATTCAGACTATGCAATCGCCCATGGCGAAAAGATAGCAAACCCTAACACCTATGACGGAATCTTAAAATACATAGCTTTAGCCTTCTTAAGCGCAATAGGAATATTTACAGTATTACTATTCGGTCGAAAAAAGAAAAACTTTCTAAAGTTTAAGTAGTACTTTTTTCAAATCAAACACCGATACTACTATAATGACTTTTCTAGTTGTATTGTGTATAGAACACCTTGGGTTAGTGTAACATATTCTTTTTTAGTGATTATTGTTATAATTATTACAATAATAAAGGAGTGTCTATGTTAAAACTACTCAACCTAATTAGACCAAAGGGACAAGCCCTGGTCTCTAAAATTAGCAAATTCTATAAAGCCAATAAAAATAAGATTATTATTTTTTCCGGAGTAATTCTATTACTTATAGCTGTCGGTATTTCTGTTTTTTTAATATTTAATTCTGGAAAAACTTATACCGACTCAGATGGCACTATATGGCAAAAATTCGACAACAACTCTAATGAACCATTGTTTAAAATTTACGTTGAACAATCCTCTTTTAAGGATGGAGCTTATATTAACAGTGAATGCGACCCGCGTGTCGATTTAGAAAAGACGACTAAACTAGAGCCAACAAAAGAACAAACTTATGTACAGGGTATTGACCGACCTAATCATTGTCGAATTATATCTGGTCATTATCCGCCTTCTGACGCCACCGAAGGTACGTCTAACACTTTTATACTATTACCAGATGGATCACTTTTAACTTTAGACGGTAATACAATTTCAATTGTACAAGTAAACATTGATGAAACTGGTACTCGTATAGTCCAGTCTAGTGGCAACGTTTATTATCGAATTGCCAAGCAATCTCCAGGTAAAAAGTTCGTTATTCAAGTTGGTAATCAGGAATTCACAGCACTAGGGACAAAAGTCTTTACCAGTATTGACAATGAAACAGTTAAATTAGGATTATTTGAGGGAGCGGGCACGTTGACGGAGTTTACTCGTGATAGCGAAGCCGTTCAAGTCCAAGTTGGTACTTTTGCCCAATATCTTTATAAGTCAACTGAACAAATTAAACTTGACCAATTATTTAAAATGAGCACCAAAGACCTATTAAACGACAGTGGCTTTTTTGCTCAACAGCTAAAAAATGACGACTTATATAAACTAGATCGTGTAGGAAAAGTAGATTTTTCTCAAATGCAGGCAATTTTACCGGAAGTGGTGAACATAGCAGGGAATAACATCATGAACAAATTGCAAGCTGACATAGAAAAATCTAACAGAGAAGCACAAGAATTTTGGGATAATTTTGAAAAAGAGCAAGAAGCCGAAGACGAACGTCGCGCTGCCGAACGTCAAGCAGCCCACGAAGCTCGGATAGCAGAACAACAAGCGGCAACCTCTCAGTCGTCAACAACAACGTCGACTAGTTCAAGTAGTTCGAGTGGTGGAACCAGCAGTGGCCTCGGTTGTGTGTCGAAAAGTAAACCAGCTACTTTCAGTTTATGTAAGATGGGCGGTGGTACAGTCAGCGGTAGTACTTGCTGTTTCAAATAACAAACATCGGCCTTTCACTTTAATTTATCTGTCAAAAGTGTTAAAATTATCCGTGTATTGGGAACTAGCCAAGTGGTAAGGCAGCGGGTGAGGATTGCCTGTGACAGTCCGCAAGGAAACCTTCCGCCAACAGCTAGACTGTCGTGCGTGAAGTTTCGGGGTCGCGTAACGTGACCTGGTCCCGCGGTGACCAGAACCCCGATATGTTTAAAAATTAACCAGAATTACCTATTATATTGGGGATTAGCCAAGTGGTAAGGCAACGGGTTCTGGTCCCGCGATCGGGGGTTCGAATCCCTCATCCCCAGCCATAGAAAAATCCTAGGTATTTATATCTAGGATTTTTCTATAACTAGGACATAGGACTTGAAGCTTCGATTGCGGAGCGATTTGGGAATAAGCCGTGCAAGTCTGCACGTCGCAAGGAAATCTTCCGCCAAAATATAGGCTGTTGTGCGTGAAATTTCGGTGTCGCGGAACGTCTGTTCAGAGTGAGATCCTGAGAAGACAAAACTCATAAAACACGCTTGTGCTTGCATTAAGCGATCTATCTTAATAATCTTAATTATTATGATTAGTAGAGTTGAGTATCTGTATCCAAACCCGAGCGGCGATGAGATCAGCAGTGAATATATCATAAAGACTCTCAATGAGATAGAACCAAACGCTGAGAATATCAAAACTATAGGTTTTCTACATGTCCTCGGTAATGCGGCCGCACAACAAAGTGGTTTACTGGAGGCATCAATACATGATTGGCGCAGATCACACTCGAATGAACGAAACTGGAGAATTATAGGTTTTTCGCAACAAAAAGAATTTATTGGTAATAAAGACGATCTTGCATTAAAATTTTAAAAAAGTTGCGAATTAGAACCAGAACTAATTATAGTAACAAGTTTAGACAAGACCGCATTAGATACTCAGGCAAAATA
>CAYXMZ010000025.1:0-8583 GCA_964466345.1 uncultured Saccharimonas sp. (SeqCode) | reverse complement strand
ACCGCGCTCTCTCGGCCACTGAAATCTCGGAACTTTATTCTGCTGGGGCGCAGTAACGGCTGTGGCCTTTTGAAAGTGCAAAAACTTGAGGCTAAGTACGATAACACTCTAACTCCTAGGTTTGCTTATTCTGCTTAATTATGATATAATCAACGTTATGCATTCGATGGATGCCAAGGGTCTCTTTCAAAGATGAGCGCACCCGTGACAAATTTTGTATTTTTAATACATAGGCGCTACCAACGAATTAATCTCTTGTTTTCAAAATTGTATACAATATTCTACTTATAGAAAGGTTATTAAATATGGCATATCAACAAAGAAACGGCAATCGCTCGTTTCGCAACAGCAGTTCGCGATCAAACTTTAGTCGCGGGCGTAATAATAGTGGCAATAGGACTCGTAGTGTCAAAAAATACATTGATCCAGTGAAGTTTGTCAACAAAGCTACTACCAAAGCGGAGGAAGTTCCGTATGTTTCTCGTTATCAATTTTTGGATTTCCCATTTAGCAAGCAATTACAATATAATATCTCGCAAAAGGGCTATGTGAGTACTTCCTCGATTCAAGACCAAGCTATTTTACCGATTATGGAAGGCAGGGACGTAATCGGTATTGCCAACACTGGTACTGGTAAAACGGCGGCTTTCTTACTACCAATTATTGAGCGTATGACTGGAGTAGCATTGCGTCCGAGCGTGCTAATCATAGCGCCGACTCGTGAGCTAGCTCAACAGATCGACGAAGAGTTCTGCTATTTTGCCAAGGGACTAAAACTGTATTCAGCATTGGTAGTTGGTGGTGTATCAGTTGATCGTCAAATTCACGAACTCAAACGACGCCCACATTTCATTATCGGAACGCCTGGCAGACTGAAGGACTTGATGGCTCGCAAAGTTTTGCGACTAGAGAATATCACCACGCTTGTGCTCGATGAAGCCGATCGCATGTTAGATATGGGTTTTTTGCCTAATATAAAAGAAATTTTGGCCCAACTGTCGCAAAACCGCCAAACTTTACTGTTTAGCGCGACAATGACTAGTGATATCGTGGCGATTATCAATAACTTTACTAAAGATCCAGTGACTGTATCAGTTCGCGTGAGCGAGACCAACGAACACATCGAGCAAAACGTAATCAAAGCTTGTGACAGAGCTCAGAAAATTGAATTGCTGACCGAAATGTTGCGGCTTGACGAATTCGAAAAAGTATTGGTGTTTGGAGAAACTAAGTTTGGAGTGCAACGACTGAGCGATCATTTGGATCATAGTGGTATATCGTCAACCGCTATTCACGGCAATAAATCGCAATCACAACGCACTCGAGCTCTGAAAAAATTCAAAGACGGTGACGTTAAGGTAATGGTGGCGACCGATGTGGCAGCTCGTGGTTTAGACATACCAAATGTATCGCATGTCATCAACTTCGATACGCCACAAACTTATGAAGATTACGTCCATCGCATTGGAAGAACTGGGCGTGGTGGCGCGACCGGTAATGCTCTGACTTTTATCGAACAAAGATAAGGGTATTCTCTCTGGTTTAGATGTATAATCGGTGTATGAGTAAATTCATCGTAGCTGTCAGCGGCGGAGTTGATTCGGTAGTATTGCTGGACAAACTTGTAAAAATAGGTAAGTCGCAGTTAATTGTGACCCATTTTGATCACGGTATTAGACCTGATTCGGCGGATGATGCGAAATTTGTGGCCGGTTTGGCAAAAAAATACGATTTAGTTTTTGAAACTGGGGGCTTGGAGCTGGGGGCGAATGCTAGTGAGGATTTAGCAAGACAAAAGCGTTATGCTTTTTTGCGTACAATCGCTAACAAATATGACGCACAAATTGTTACCGCTCATCACATGGATGATTTAGTTGAAACTATCGCTATTAATTTAAAGCGTGGCACTGGTTGGCGAGGGCTAGCCTCGATGGATTCGCCAGATATTGATCGCCCACTAATTAGTGTAACCAAAGCTGAGATTTTGACTTATGCCAAGAAAAATCACTTAAAATGGCGAGAAGATTCAACTAATCGCTCAGATAAATATTTGCGAAATCGATTACGTCGTCAGACTATGAAACTTGATGAAAAATCAAAAATCAAACTACTTTATTTGTGGCAAAGACAAAAAGTATTAAAAAACTTGATTGAGCAAGAAATTCATAATTTAATAAAAAAGTTTGGCAACAGTCGGTATTTTTTGACGAATATAGATGATGATGTGGCTTGTGAAATATTACGCGTTATGACGAAAGGCGAGCTGACTCGTCCGCAGATACGACAATTGTTGATGTTTATTAAAACCGCAAAAAGTGGCAAGGAATATGTTAGTGGTGATGTTAAAGTCACATTCACCGCTCGTAATTTTGTGATTGACCTGATAAAATAGACGGGTGATTATACGAAAATCGAAAGGAAAACTTGATGAATAAAGAACCAAAAATGGCTAAAAAACCAAATAAGAACCCATTGAATTGGCTGAGATTGGGGGTGTTTTGGGCGATTTTAGTTTTTATGGGGCTACTGGTTTGGGCGCTGTTGTTCCCAGCAGATAACCTGAAAGAAGTTGCTATATCTGACGTAATTAACAGAGCTAACAATGGCCAGATTAGCAAAATTGTAGTGCAGGACGATAATTTGACTGTTACACCAAAAGACAGTACTGCTCCGACTGAAAAATCTACTAAGCAACCAGGAAGTAGCTTGCAGGAGCAGGGTTTGAATACCGATGCTCCAGTTGAATTGCAAATCGTTCCGCCGTCGGGTTGGGGTGAAATTGTGATAAATCTAATATCAATTTTGTTGCCAGCAGTAATTATCACGGTTCTATTTTTGTTCATGATGCGTCAAGCCCAAGGACAAAATAACCAAGCGCTAGGGTTCGGCAAAGCAAAAGCCAAGTTGTATGGCATGGATAAAGAAAAAGTACTTTTCAAAGATATTGCCGGCAATGAAAACGCCAAACAAGATTTACAAGAAGTAGTAGATTTCTTGAAGCATCCAAAAAAATATGAATCATTGGGTGCTAAAATTCCACGCGGAGTACTTTTGGTGGGTAATCCCGGTACCGGTAAAACTTTAATGGCTCGAGCTGTTGCAGGTGAAGCGAACGTGCCGTTCTTCTCGATCTCTGGTTCGGAATTCGTAGAAATGTTTGTTGGTGTTGGAGCGTCGCGTGTACGTGATTTGTTTGCCAAAGCCAAGAAAAATGCACCAGCTATTATTTTCATTGACGAAATTGATGCTGTTGGTCGCCGACGCGGCAGCGGTATGGGTGGTGGACATGATGAGCGCGAGCAAACCCTCAACCAGATTTTGGTTGAAATGGATGGGTTTGACACTAATGCTAATGTAATTGTGTTGGCGGCAACTAACCGCGCGGACGTTCTTGATCCGGCATTACTTCGTCCTGGTCGATTTGATCGTCGTGTCAACATAATGTTGCCAGAACGTAAGGATCGCGAAGCTATTTTGAAATTACATTTTAATAACAAGCCAGTCGATGAAACCGTGAGCCTGAGTGATTTAGCTGCCAAAACAGCCGGATTATCTGGTGCAGATTTGGCTAATATTGCAAACGAAGCAGCTATTGTCGCGGCTAGCCGTAATTCCAAAAAAATCAGCAACAACGATTTGACAGAAGCTTTTGAAAAAATAGCTATTGGTCCAGAACGCAAAAGCAAAGTTATGACTGATCACGAAAAAGAAATCACGGCTTATCACGAAGCTGGCCATGCCGTAGTTGGTCACGTTTTGCCAGACAGTGATCCTGTACACAAAGTCACGATTATCCCGCGAGGTGCGACTGGTGGCGTAACCTGGTTCTTGCCACCAGAAGACAAAAGTTACAATAATATTATTGAACTAAAAGATGTTTTGGCTCGAGCTCTGGGTGGTCGTATTGCTGAGCAAGTCATTTATGGTTCTGATCGTGTTACAACTGGAGCTAGTAGCGATCTAAGACACGCAACCGAGGTTGCTCGTGATATGATTATTGAAGAGGGCATGGGCACTAAACTTCGAAATCAAGTATTCCACGAAGACACTGGTAATATGATGTTTGATCGTATAACTCACGAACGGCCATACAGCGAAAATACAGCTGTTGAAATTGACAAAGAAGTTTCGGCGTTAATTAGTGAAGCGGCTAATCGTGCTGAAGCAGTTCTAAAAGCAAACAAAGCCGAATTAATCAAACTCAAAGATGCTCTTCTGGAAAAAGAAACACTAGAAGAGACAGAAGTAAAAAATATATTAAAAGGTACGACACTGCCTAAAGAAGCAAAATTATACTAATAGCCGAGCGCTTGGATGAAATCACTAAAACAGATTATAGCCAAACCAAATTTTAAACTACCAATTAAATGGGCGGCTATCTTGTTGGCTAGTTCGACGCTTTTGTCGAGCTTGCTCGGACTGTTTCGTGATCGTATTTTGAATAGTTTGTACTATAGCACCTATCCGCAGGGTATCGATGCCTACACAGTCGCATTTACTATTCCTGACTTCATGTTCTTTATTTTAGTATCAGGCGCACTGAGCGTAACTTTTATACCAGTTTTTAATCAGCGAATGGCAGTGGGTAACAAACGTTCAGCCTGGGAGTTGTCAACGAGTATTTTGAACCTAATGGCTATACTCGCTTTCGTTGCCAGTGTTTTGATTGTAGTATTTGCAGACCCGTTGGTTCATTATGTTGTCGGTCCAGGACTAGATGAAGCCAGCCGAGCTCTTGCTACAAGTATGATGCGCGTCATAGCTATTAATACTTGTCTGTTTTCGATTGCGACGGTGATCTCGAGCATGCAACAAGCTATTGGCCGATTTGCGTTTTTCGCTTTGGCTCCAGCGATTTACAATATTGGGATTATTATTGGTGCGTTAGTTTTCACAAACGGCATTAACATTTTTGGTTGGCAGATTTTTGACGGTGGAATTATGGGCGTAGCTTTGGGTGTCGTGTTGGGTGCAATAATGCAATTGTTAGTCAGCTGTATTGGTTTGTATGGAATGGGTTTTGATTATAGGTTTAAGATTTATTGGAAAAATCAAGGTTTTCGCAAAGTTATGTCGTTGTTGCCGGCGCGCTCACTCGACCAAGGCATGGATTATATAAATAGTATTGTTGAAACTAATTTAGCATCGCGAATGACAGCTGGTTCTATCCGAGCTTATCAACAGGCGACGGTATTGTCTAATGTGCCAATCAATCTCATTGGTGTTGCTATTAGTACGGCAGTATTTCCGCAAATGACCGAGAGGATTGGGCAAGGGCGTCCAGATTTGTTCAAAAAAGAATTAAGGTCGGTATTGAGAGTGATTATATGGCTGGCTTTGCCCGTGATGGTTATAGCGTTTTTCACGCGAGGATATTTAGTGGCTTTTATCAAAAACGGTGGTGATGCGCTGATGGCCAACACGCTAGGTGTCTTGACCATAGTGATACTGTTTCGATCAATCTATCATATCGTGGCTCGTAGTTTTTATGCTCAACAAGACACAAAAACTCCGCTTTATATATCGTTTTTTTCGGTCGGACTTAATATTGGTTTGGCAATTTGGTTTACTCTTGGTTTAGACTTGGGTACTTATGGTTTGGCAGGGGCGGCTGCAATAGCATCTGCGGCAGAAGTAGCGGTCTTGTTTATTGTAATGTCTATTCGTTTAAATGGTTTGTTTGATCGTCAGTTTATTAATGCTGTCGGAAGAATGGCTAGTGCTTCAGGATTTATGGCCTTAGCAACTTATATAATGGTACTTTTATTACCACTACAAGCCGATGATCAAAGCTTTTTTGCTGCATTTCCTAAGTTTTTGGCAATCGTAGCAGTTAGTGGCGTAGTATATTTTGCGATTAGTCGAGCTTTCAATTTATCCGAAGTAACGCCAATTATAACGCGAGTTAAAAAAATGTTATTTACTGACATTAGGTTGCGTAAATGAGCCAAGATCAAATACGAAACTTTTGTATTATCGCTCACATCGATCATGGTAAATCAACCTTGGCAGATAGAATGCTTGAGATAACTGACACTGTCGAAAAACGCGTCATGAAATCTCAACTACTTGATAGTATGGAGTTGGAACAAGAGCGAGGAATTACAATCAAACTTGCCCCAGTACGAATGAAATATGATTACAAATCATTGATGCGGGTGACGCGAGGCGGGGCGACACCCCCTGAGTCAATGCCGTCTAGGCAGTGCGAAGGAGGGGTGGACCGAGCGGCAGGACCCGCCGGTGGTGCATACGACCTAAATTTAATCGATACGCCAGGTCACGTTGATTTTAGTTATGAAGTGTCACGTAGTTTAGCCGCCGTTGAGGGTGCGATTTTAGTCGTGGATGCGGCTCAAGGCATCCAAGCTCAAACACT
Organism: uncultured Saccharimonas sp. (SeqCode); assembly: GCA_964466345.1. Taxonomy (GTDB): domain Bacteria; phylum Patescibacteriota; class Saccharimonadia; order Saccharimonadales; family Saccharimonadaceae; genus UBA1547. Next base: position 2,204 of record CAYXMZ010000025.1, on the reverse strand, counting down.
CAGCAATGTTTATTTAGCAATAGAAGCAGGCTTAAAAATTATTCCAGTGATAAATAAAATTGATTTACCGGCGGCTGATATCCCCAGGGTAAGCAGAGAAATAATCAGTTTGCTTGGATGCAAAGAGTCCGATATTTTAAAAATTAGCGCTAAAACCGGTGACGGTGTTGAGTCGGTGCTTAATGCTGTTATTGAACAAATTCCACCACCAGAAATGTATCGTCATTCCGACACTAGTACTGAAATCAAGCAGTCTAGGATTGATAGCCCAACTCGTGCCTTAATTTTTGATAGCTATTATGATGACTACCGCGGAGTTGTTTTATATGTAAGAGTTGTGGATGGGCAGATAGCGAAAAATGATGAAATTCGTATGCTAGCAACTAAAGCTTCCGGCATTGCTTTGGAAGTTGGACATCTAAATCCCAAGATGGTTCCAGATCCTTTTCTTGCGACCGGCGAGATTGGCTATATTGTAACAAATCTCAAAACTACTCGTGAAGCTCGTGTTGGTGATACGATAAGTTTAGAAAAATATTTTAAGAAAAGTAAAATATGACAAGTACTAAAATAACCAGACTTTATTACAAAAATTATTTAGCCACAATAAAGGCTTTGCCTACAAGCAAAATGTTTCAACATCTTTATGTTGTGGACGAAAATGATCGTGAATTTGATGCTGCAAAAAACGGAAGATTATCGTGCGCATTAGTTGTATCTTCGGTTTTACAATTATTCAATTGGATTGATGGTTTTACGCACGCTACTGCGAAATCAACAGTAGAAGCTATGCTAAAAAATGGTTGGTATGAAATCGACAAACCTAAACAAGGCGACATAGTGCATTATCCAAAAGGTGCAGACGGTCATGAACATATCGGGTTTTGGATGGGTGATAATTTAGTGATTAGCAATTTATCGAAAAAAAGCACCCCAGCTAAACACGAACCGCAAATGAAAGATGGACGAACGCCCGACGCATATTACACCAGAAATTACAATAAAAGCTAATCTTATGTTAAAATACCAGAGATGAATCAGACGATAATCGAACCGTTGCCAGGTTATAAAGAAGTAAAACCTTTTGTTTATGCGGGATTTTTTCCGACATCTAACGAAGATTATCAAAATCTGAAAGATGCGGTAGAAAAACTTAGTCTTAGTGATTCGGCATTGCAGTGGGACCTTGAAAATTCACCAGTTCTTGGTTTTGGTGTCAGACTGGGATTTTTGGGCTTACTCCATATGGATATTATTCGCGAGCGACTAGAACGTGAATATAATCTGGATTTGGTGGTAACAAACCCTTCGACCGATTATCATATCATTTTACAAAACGGTGAAAAACTAGACATCAAATCAGCTAGTGATTTACCAGATATGAGTAAGGTGGTTGAAATTGCCGAGCCATGGATACGTGGCGAAATTGTTGTACCAAATCAATATGTTGGTGGTGTTTTGCAACTCATTGTCAATAAGAGGGGAGTACAAAAAAACATCCACTATTTAAACTCTACTAATGAATCAGTACAAAACGTTAGCGATAATACAAACAGGGCGGTTATTTCTTTTGAAGCACCGTTAGCTAATTTACTAACAGATTTTTATGATCAACTTAAGAGTGTGACTAGTGGCTACGGCTCGTTGAATTATGAATTAGCAGATTATCGACCAGAGGATTTAGTGAGGGTGGATTTTTATGTATCGGGTGAAATGGTGGATAGTTTAAGTGTGATGGCTCATCGCTCTGAGTCCCAAAAAATTGGTCGCGAAGTCGTGGACAAGCTCAAAGAAGCAATTCCGCGTCAAAATTTTCAAGTTGCCCTGCAGGCTGCAATTGGCGGTAAGTTTATTGCTCGTGCTGATCTAAGTGCTTATCGCAAAGATGTAACTGGCTATTTGTATGGTGGTGACGTTTCTCGCAAAAAGAAACTTCTTGCCAAGCAGGCTCGAGGTAAAAAACGCATGAAACGTTTCGGCAAAGTAGATATTCCTAGTGAAGCTTTTGCTGTAATGCTGAAGCGAGACTAGTTCACTTGTTTTAATCCATTCTTATTTTATGCTAAACTATACCTATTATGCTATCCTCTCGCAGAGTATTAAATAAAACACGTAAAACATCTTCTGTAAGATTTAGTCTTATCCCCTCATCCCATCGCACTCCAGCTTTTACCATCGTCGAACTCCTCGTAGTCATAGTAATC
>CAYXMZ010000024.1:0-9271 GCA_964466345.1 uncultured Saccharimonas sp. (SeqCode) | reverse complement strand
GCACTCCTTGACGACGAGTGCTAAGATGAGGTAAAATTAGGCCATGACAGAACGTCAACTACAGATATTAGCCGCAATTATTGAACAGCACGCCGAAATTGCTGCACCAATTGGTAGTGTTATGTTGGCAAAACTCTTTAACGTATCTAGTGCTACGATTCGTAGCGAAATGGCAAAACTTGAGGAAATGGGCTTAATAATTCAACCTCATACCAGCGCAGGACGTATTCCAACCGATGCCGGTTATCGGCTATATGTTAATATGTTGACCGATACGCCAGATGATCATTTGTTGCCAGATGCTCGCACCACCAAAGCGATTGAAGCGCGCGTTGAAAATCAAAAAGATCACGCCGACAGGGCTATTCGTAGCGCCGTGGATAGTTTAGTGGAATTAACTCACAATCTAGGATTAGCTACCATCGGAGAAGAACTTTACTTGAGTGGAATTGGAAATTTATTTTCACAACCAGAATTTGCACGCGAAAATCATTTTCAAGCTGTAGCTAGACTACTTGACAACCTCGATCCGTGGTTGCGCGAAGCTGAACCTAATGAACCGCTCAACGTTTACATTGGAGCAGAGAATCCAATAGGGAAAAACACTGGCGTTAGTTTAATTATTAGTCGATATCGTTCGCCTTTCTCTGACCGCAGTTACATTGGTGTGCTTGGTCCAACCAGACAGAGTTATTCAAAAGTAATGCGTTTGGTACGTCATGCCGGTGCGATATTAGAGGAGATTTTTTAATGACACAAACTGATAAAAAACCAAAAAAAGTCAATAAAGAGTTAAAACTAGAAGCAAAAATAGCCGAATTAACGCTTGATTTACAGCGTACACGTGCCGATTTTGAAAATTATCGCAAACATACTGATAATGACAAACAAAATGCTACAGAATATGGTCGCAGTGAAATGGTGCTCAAACTTTTGCCGACAATCGATACGATTGAACGAGCGATTTCACACTTGCCCAAAGAACTTGAAGATAACCCATGGGCGCAAGGTATTGCTAGCTTGGCAAAAAATCTGGACAAAACTTTAGCAGAAATAAATGTCAAGCGTATCACCGCAAAACCTGGTGAAGTTTTTGATCCAGAATTGCATGACGCAATTCAAATTGATGAAGCTAATGGTGGTAGCAAAGAAGTTATAGACGAGGAGTTGCAAGGCGGTTATTTATTTAATGATCGTCCAATTCGTCATGCTATGGTTAAAGTTAAACGTGTAGACTAACTTTAATCCGCTTGTGCTATTATGGTTGTAATGGCAGTGGGCAGAAAGTTTGTATTTATAGTAAATCCTGGTAGCGCTAGTCGCAAATATGCGATTTTTTCGGGGTTGAATCAAATAGCTATGGTCCATTTTGAGCTGATTGATAATTTAGTAGTTGCTAATTTAAGTCACTTTGATAATAAATATGTTATTAAGTATAACGATGGTAATCTCGCGAATGTTCCTCACCGAATATTGCCACTTTTGATTAGATATGGCGTGATGACTCGCAATGATGAAGTTTCGGCTATCGGTATTCGAACAGTGGCGCCGAGTAAACAATTTACAAAAGATGTTTTGATAACGCTAAAAATTGAAAAAGAACTCGAACAGCTTAAGAATGATGCGCCACTTCACACAACTACATTAGTTACAGAAGTGAAAAGGCTAAAAACCCGTTTTCCTAAAACTCCAATAATTGCTGTGTCTGATAGTAAATTTCATATCAGCAAGCCAGAATATGCCAAGAAATATCCTATAAGCTTAAAATTAGCTGAAAGATACGGGATAGAACGCTATGGTTATCATGGGCTGTCTGTTCGATCAGTTGTGCGTCAATTGTCTAAAGCTGATATGTTAATGAGCAAGCTGATAGTTTGTCATTTAGGCAGTGGCAACAGTGTAACTGCGTTATTGAATGGAAAAAGTATCGAAAACACGATGGGCTTTTCTCCATCAGAGGGACTAATGATGGCCACACGCTCTGGTAGTATCGATATATCGGCAGCTTTAAATATTAAAGAAAAACTTGACTTGACAGATTTAAAGCTTGAACAATATTTAAATCATCAGGCGGGATTATTAGGGGTAAGTGGTAGCTCTGATGATATTCGTCAACTGCTCACCAAAGAAGAATCTGGTGATGAGAGAGCAAAATTGGCGTTAGATATGTATGCCTACAAAGTACAACAAGCCATCGGTCAGATGGCCGCATCATTAAATGGTGCGAGTTGCTTAGTTTTTACCGCTACTGTCGGGGAACGCTCGTTTCCTATGCGCGAGAGAATTGTACAAAAATTAGGTTATTTGGGATTTGGCATAGACAAGCACTTAAACGATAAAACATACGAACCGAAAGAAATTACAAATATAGCCGCCCATGACAGCAAGCCTATTTTGGTTGTTTCAACTGATGAATCGACCGAAATTGCCCGACGAGTCGAGTTGTATTTAAGACGAAAAACCGATTAGGATGCAATTTACAGAGGTAGGAGAAAAATCATATTAGCACTCTTGACACAGGAGTGCTAATTGGAATAAAATTAAAATATTGGCAATCTAAGCAATAGAGTGCTAAAATTAAATTAAGAATATAGATAAATAAGCCCGGCAATATTTCTAAGGGCAAGGAGGAACAAACTAAATGAGCAAAATTATCGGAATAGATTTGGGTACAACCAACAGCGCAATGGCTTATATGGCTGCCGGTAAAGCTGAAGTTATAGCTAACGCCGAAGGCAACCGCACTACTCCTAGCGTGGTCGCAGTTAATAAAAAAGGTGAACGTTTAGTGGGGCAGATTGCGCAACGTCAACGTGTCACTAATCCGCGCAACACTGTATATGGCGTAAAGCGACTAATCGGTCGTAAGTTTGATGACCCAGAAGTTGAAAAAGACCATAAACTTATGCCTTATGAAATTAATAAAAAAGGTGATGGTGTAGTTCTTGAAATTGAGGGCAAAAACTATTCTCCAGAAGAAGTTTCAGCGATGATTTTGTCAAAACTAAAAGCTGATGCCGAAAGCTTCTTGGGCGAAAAAGTCACCGAAGCAGTTATCACTGTGCCAGCTTATTTTAATGATGCTCAGCGCCAAGCCACAAAAGACGCAGGTAAAATTGCTGGACTAGAAGTAAAACGCATTATTAACGAACCAACAGCTGCGGCTCTAGCATACGGCTTAGACAAGAAAAAAGAAGAACAAATTGCTGTATTCGATCTTGGTGGTGGTACTTTTGACGTATCTATTCTTGAGCTAGGCGACGGTGTGTTTGAAGTAAAATCCACAAATGGTGATACACATCTTGGTGGAGAAGATTTTGATAATCGTATAGTCGATCATTTCTTGGATATTTTTGAGAAAAATGAAGGAATTAGCCTCAAAGACGACAAAGCGGCCATGCAACGACTCAAGGATGCAGCCGAAAAAGCTAAAAAAGAATTATCTTCAACTAACTCAACCGAGGTTAACTTACCATTTTTGACAGCTGACGAAAATGGTCCAAAACACTTTGAATACACATTAACTCGCGCAAAACTTGAAGAGTTGGTTGGCGATTTACTAAAACGCCTTGCTGAGCCAGTAGAAAAAGCGCTCAAAGACGCAAAGCTCAAAGCTAGCGATATCGATGAAGTAATTTTGGTTGGTGGTATGACTCGTATGCCAGCTGTAGTTGATGAGGTGAAGAAGATGTTTAACAAAGAACCTCTCAAGGGTGTAAACCCAGACGAAGTTGTTGCCTTGGGAGCAGCTATCCAAGGTGGAGTGTTAGCTGGTGATGTCAAAGACGTCTTGCTCTTGGATGTTACGCCACTAAGTCTTGGTATCGAAACAATGGGAGGTGTTGCAACTAAACTAATTGAACGCAATACAACCGTTCCAACTAGTAAATCAGAGGTATTTAGTACTGCCGCTGATGGACAATCTCAGGTTGAGATTCATGTAACTCAAGGTGAACGTGAAATGGCCGCCGATAATAAATCGTTGGGTCGATTTGTCCTAGATGGTATTGCCCCAGCGCCACGTGGTATTCCACAGATTGAAGTAACTTTCAATATTGACGCAAATGGTATCTTGAACGTTACTGCTAAAGATAAGGGCACCGGCAAGGAGCAAAGTATCACCATTTCTGGTAGCGGTAACTTAAGCAAAGATGATATTGAAAAAGCTCAGAAAGAAGCCGAGGCTCATGCCGAGGAAGACAAGAAAAAACGTGAATCGATTGATTTGCGAAATGGTCTAGAAAGTGCAATCTATCAGGCCGACAAAATGAAGACTGAGTTCAAAGACAAATTAAGCGAAGAAGATGTAAAAGCTATAGACAAAGCTGTCGAAGAGGCTAAAAAACATCAAACCAGTGAAGATTCTAGCGAGCTCGAAAAAGCTGCCAAGGATTTGAATGAGGCAATTATGCCGATTGGTAGCAAAATGTACCAAGCAGCTGCTTCTGAAAAATCTACTGAATCTGACAAAGACGAGAAGTCTAATGAGTCCAAAAAAGACGAACCAGTCGAAGGCGAAGTGGTTGACGAAAAAGATAAAAAATAAATAATGTTAAGAAGATAGCTAAAAGACCACAGAAAAAGTGGTCTTTTAGCACTCTTGAAAAACGAGTGCTAATTTTATACAATTAAACAGATATGGCAAAACGTGATTATTATGAAGTCTTGGGCGTTGGTAAAAACGCTTCTGATGATGAAATTAAAAAAGCTTACCGTAAGGCGGCGGTCAAATACCACCCTGACAAAGAGGGCGGTAGTGAAGAAAAATTTAAAGAAGCTAGTGAAGCTTATGAAGTCTTAAAAGACGGCGAAAAACGTCGTCGCTATGATCAATTTGGTCACGCTGGTGTGGGTGGGAACGGCGCTGGCGGAGGTAATCCTTTCAGCAGTGGTTTTAGCAATTACAACGGTCAAGAAATCCATTTTGATTTCGGCGATGGTGGTTTAGGTGATATTTTCAGTCAATTTTTTGGTGGGTCTGGCTCCAGGCGTCAATCTCCAAGACGCGGTCAAGATGTGGAGGTGACTTTGGAGTTAACTTTTGACGAAGCAGTTTTTGGATTAGAAAAGAAAATTAAACTCGAGATGAATGACGAATGCTCGCATTGTCGTGGTACGACCGTCGAACCTGGTCATGAGATGAAAACTTGTCCAGATTGTAAGGGTACCGGTCAAGTTAATCGAGTTGTGAACACTATTTTCGGGCCAATTCAACAAAATGCTACTTGTGAACAGTGCGGTGGACGTGGTCAGGTGCCAGACAAGGTTTGTACTGTCTGTCGAGGTAGAGGCGTAGAAAGACAAGTGCGTGAAATTAATCTTAAAATACCAGCTGGTATTGATGATGGTGCAACCATCAGATTACGGGAATATGGAGAGGCAGTCGCAAATGGAGCCAAAGGAGACCTCTATGTTCATATTCAGGTCAAAGCCCACAAACGCTTTACACGCGAAGGAGACATCATCCTATCAGAGGAGCATATCAGTATGGTAGATGCAGCCTTGGGTACTGAAATCGACGTTGATACAGTAGATGGACAAGTACGCATGAAAATACCAAGTGGGACTCAGAGTGGCACAGACTTTAAACTTTCTGGTCACGGCGTACCTCATGCCAACACTGGCAAACGCGGTCCTCATATCGTCAGTATTATTGTCGATATTCCTACTCGCCTCAACCGACGTCAAAGGAAAATTCTAGAAGAATTTTAGTTTCACTAATTCTAGCTTAATTTAATAGTAATAGCTGTTATGGCAAAAACCAAGTAATTTTTATATATGATGGTAAAATTGTGAGTATGAAGAAAGCCTTAATTGTAGTGGCAACAGTACCGAAAAACTCAAAGTGTAGTATGAATTGGTTTCCATTGCGTGATGAAATAGCAAAACACCTTGAAAATGCTAAGCTAGACATGACAGCTTTGACCAAATTAATTTTTGATATCTCGAATGATAATTGTAAAGTTATTGATGCTATCGGCGGTGTTGATGTAGCTGATTACGACTTCGTTATAATTCGTAATGTCGGCAAAAGATTAGAGATTGGTATTGCTTTGGCGCACTATTTAACTATCAAAAAAGTGCCATTTATCGATAGCTATCTTGATATGTGTGGTTCTGGCAAATTGTCGTGTTCGTTATCGTGTTTAAAAGCTGGCCTATCAATACCACATATGGTTTATGCTGCCCCAGGGATTTTATCTGGCTATCTTGAGCGCTCGAAAACATTAGACTATCCCTTTGTTTTAAAGGCTGATAACGGTAGGAAGGGTCGCGATAATTATCTAATTAAGTCGAAATCTGATTTGGAACAAAAACTAAAGAAGAATAACGATATAGCAATGATTGCTCAAGAGTTTATACCAAATGACGGCGATTATAGAGCTTTAGTGATGGGAAATAAAATTTCCTTAGTAATAAAACGTACTGCAAAAGACAAAACTACACATCTAAATAATGTATCGCAAGGGGCTACGGCTGAGATTGTTTCGGAGGATATTTTATCAAAAGAAGTAAAAGCAGAAATTATAAAGGCAACAAGGTCCGAAAACCTAGAAGTTGCTGGTGTGGATGTAATATTTGATGCAAATACCAAAGAACACTACTTTTTAGAAATCAACAGAGCTCCACAAATTGGCACTGGCGCATTTGCTGATAAAAAAATCAAAGTTTACGCTGATTTAATAAAAGAATATACATCTGACGGAAGTCAACTAGCTATTGACTAAATAACTTTTTTATGTTAAAATACACAGATATGAAGACACCCGAGCTAGACATAATTGGTCGTGTTGAAAAAGCCGATTTCCCAGAATTGGGAATTATTGATGTTCCGGTAAAAATTGATACCGGTGCTTATTCTTCTAGTATTTGGGCGCACAAAATTGAGGTGATAGGCAAAAAACTATATGTTGAATTCTTTGCCCCAACAAGCCGTTTTTATACAGGTAAAGAATTTGTTTTTTCACCAAGTGAATACAAAACGACTTGTGTAACTAACTCTTTTGGTCATCGTGAAAAACGTTACAAAGTAAAACTGCGGATTAATTTGAATGGTAAGCTGATTCGTGGTACATTTACATTATCGAGCAACCGCGGTATACATCGCTACAAAGTGTTGATCGGTCGCAAACTCTTGAAAGGTAAATTTTTAGTCGACGTAAAGACAAGGGGGGTGTAATCATGAGAATTGCAATTTTATCCAATGGTAATGGTAATTATTCGACCAAGCGACTTAAAGAAGAAGCAATTAAGCGTGGTCACGAGGTAAAGATAATTAGATACAGGGATTGTTATGCGTCAATTGAGCAGAATCATCCAACCGTGAGTTATCGTGGCGAAGATTTAGCTGGTTTTGATGCTGTTATCCCTAGAATTGCTTCTTACATGACAAAGTATGGAACGGCTATTGTGCGTCAGCTCGAGATGCAGGGTATGTATACGGCATCGAGTTCAATCGCTATCGTTAGGTCACGCGACAAACTGCGAACCTTACAATTATTGGCAAAGAATGGTATTGGTATTCCAAAAACCGTTGTATCACGCAACTCAGCCGATATCGATGATTTATTAGAAAAAATTGGTGGCACACCAGTAATAATTAAATTAGCTAAAGGAACACACGGCAACGGTGTGGTTTTGGCCGAAACCAAAAAAGCTGCTAAATCGGTATTACAAGCGCTTTATCTATCAAACGAAGATGGTACAAACATTTTACTACAAGAATTTGTTGAAGAATCTGCTGGCACAGATATTCGTGCGTTTGTTGTAGGTGGCAGGGTAGTTGCAAGTATGCAACGTCAAAGTTTAGATGATGATTTTCGCTCTAACTTACACAAAGGTGGCGAGGGTAAAATAATCAAGTTAACTGATGAAGAAAAGAAAACAGCGATTAAGGCTGCTAGGGCTATGGGACTTAATATTGCTGGTGTTGATTTAATGCGTTCGAATCGTGGTCCATTAGTGTTAGAGGTAAACGCTAGTCCAGGCTTTGGTATCGAAAAAGTAACTGGCCGAGATGTAGCTGGTCCAATTATTGAATATGTAGAATTAAACGCTAAGCGTCGCAACAAAAAAGATCGTGTGGGTGCTTAAATGACGATGTGGATTTTGTTAACAGTTATAGTGGGTTTATTCTTTGCTTCCTTTTTTAGCAAAAGACGTTTTGGATTGCTTGGTTTAGGGCTTGCTGGTGGAGCTATGTTAAATAATATCTGGGGAGATAATATCAGGTCTTTTGTATTGACTTACGGTTCTCCTTTGGGAGATTATACGACGGTCGTTATTTCATCACTAGTTATTTTATTACCTGCTATTGCATTGTTGTTTCATGGTTATACTTATGAAAGTAAGCTTAGTCGTGGATTCAGCTCTCTTCTGTTTGCGATTTTTGCTTTAGCGCTACTTTGTGATATATTTGGTCCAGTCAGCGGTTTAACTGGTGATTTAGAGGTTGCATACCAGTGGTTTATCTCTCAAAAAGTAATAATTGCAGGTGTAGCTTTGGTTGTAGCAGTAGTGGATGTTTTCTTTGCTAGACCAGCCTTGGATGGTAAAAAATAAAGCTAAATAACTTGTTTTATTTAAGTTTTATGGTATAATTGCGGTTGTAACAGTATTTTTATGCCTGTTGTACTTTTAGAGATTTTTTCTGCTCGAGCGGGTCAGAAAGTTGGTTATATTAGCCGATTTTCTCACCCGTTTGAGGGTGCTTGGTAGCAACTTTCTGAGGGGAAAGTTCCCAAGATGACTTAGGAGGGAAAATGGCAAAGTTCTTTGGTTCTTCTGAAAGAAACTTAACTGTAGAAGAGAGGAAGCGAAGAGAGGAGTGTCAACATCCGATCCAAGAACTATGTAGGAACATTTATCTCTACGGAGATAGTCATATGTTTTTACGCTGCAAGGACTGTGGTAGAGAGGGTGCTAAGGCTTTAGTCGCCGCTGGTGCTGAAGCCCCGTCGTATCTGCCGGCAATACCAGTAGGCACTGAGAAGGAGAAGGAGCAAGATAAAAAGGCTTATGATAGGGCAAATGGAGTCATCATAAAGCCGCGGAATTCAATTCCGACAAACTCCTTGTTAGGTTAATCCAAAAGCCTCAACCCCCGGTTCATTATTGTGAATTGGGGGTATTTTCTTTCCCCGTACCGTACCTTTAGAATTGACAAAACACCCCTTAAAGTGATACATTTAATTAGCTGTTTATAATATGGGGCCATAGCTCAGCTGGTTAGAGCACCTGCCTTTTAAGCAGGGTGTCGTGAGTTCAAGTC
>CAYXMZ010000023.1:0-9988 GCA_964466345.1 uncultured Saccharimonas sp. (SeqCode) | reverse complement strand
AAACAGCGTGGGTTCGTTTCAAAAACGATGTTGTATTTACAACTATCACATAGAATTAGGCCAGTCTTACCACACCCGCAACAGTGGTGTGGGGCTATAAAAGACATAAGTACATCTAACATTGTTTTTTTTACGTTTTACCACCCCCGATAGTTGATTATAACGCATAGTATGGTTTATAATGTGAGTGGTTATTTGACTATTTGTCAATAGAGCCTTGAGATAAAAGTGGAGGATATCATGGCCCGGAAACAAAATGACGATTTGTTGATGGAAGACGAGCTAACAGCTGCCTTCTTAAACGACGACACGCTTGCAGATGATGGCGTTGTCGACGATTCAACGGAAAACAATTGGAACGATTCCGAAGAGGAACTTCCAGGACAGCTAGCGGTTGACGTGTATGAGACCGATGAAAAACTTATCATCAAAGCTCGCACGGCCGGCGTAAACAAAGAAGACTTAGATGTTAGCATCAGCGACGGTATCTTGACTATCAGTGGTACTTTAAGTAGTGGTGATGAGAGCGATGCTACCAATTGGCACATCCAAGAATGTTATTGGGGCGAGTTTAGTCGCACTTTGGCTTTGCCTGTTAGTGTCAAAGAAGATGAAGTCGAAGCTATCTTGAAAGATGGCGTACTAACTATTAAGTTTGCCAAAATCAAACAAGAAGCTGCAAAACGAATTCAAATTCAATAATCTGCACAAAGTAATGAAGAGCACAGTCCTTGAGGGGACTGTGTTTTTTGTTGATTGATAGTTACTGCGATAATAAATACCCGTCAATATTGACGGGTATTATGAATTAAAGTATCTAAACTTTAATTAGGTTAACAAGTTTACTAACACGAAGTTAACAATAGCATAGGCTAGAATTGCTACTATAACACCTACGATGGCGTACATGATAGTATCTTTAGCGGCGTTGACATCGTCTGATTTACCAGATGAAATTGTATAGCGAATACCACCATAAACTAGCATCAATACGCTTACAGCGCCAATGACATAGAGAATGATGTTGACTATACGGGTAAAAATACCATCAGTTCCAAATAATGAAACATCCTGGTCTTGTCCTTTTACGGCACTAGCGCCGCCCTGTACGTCTGTTATTTCGTCGACGGCGTAAGCTGGTTGAGCTATCGGTGCAAACACGCTTGCTCCCAAAGCTAGCATTGGAATAGCTAATACTCCTGCTAATATAGTTTTAAATTTTTTAGTCATGTGTTGTCCTTTCTTATCTTAACATCATTTATACCAGATATTTTATTACTTGTTAAGGGTTATTTGCTATTTTAGAACAAATTTACCAATACAAAGTTTACTATAGCATAACTGCAAATAGCTACAACAAGTCCCACTACTGCATACAATATCATATCTCGGGCACGTTTGACTGACTGTTCGTTACCGCCCGACGTAGCAAAGGTTATTCCAGCGACGATAATCACAATCACCGCTACTGCGCCAAGTATAAAAAGAAGTGCATTTACAATCGTTTTTATGGCGCTAAACACGGACGTATTGCCATTATTTATTTCTTCGCATAAAGCAGAGTCATTCCCGTCGCAAGTATTATCAAATATCGATGAGGGTGCTGCGCCAGCAATGGCTGAAGTTGCACAAAGACTTAGACCAGTTGTGATGCCGAGGATTAAAATTATTTTTTCGATAGCTTTTTTTATTTTCATATTAAAATTTCCCGATTACAAAATTAGTTATTACAAAGGCGAGGACGGCTACTACGAGTCCTATCGCTGCATACAAAATCCAATTACGTGCTTTGGCTACCGAGTCTGGATTACCGCCCGAAACCGTGATTTTGAAACCAGCGATAACAATTACCAACACCGCTATTGCGCCAAGAACCATATATGTAATGTTTAAACCGCTGGCTAGCACATCGTTTGCAGTGACAGTAGGAATACCAATAGAGTTACCATCAAGTTTTGGTATGTTGTTTTCTGCTAAGGTTTTAAATATATTTAACATGTTTATACCCATATTGATGCAATTAATTTTACTATAGCTACTGCTACCAAGGCGATGATTAATCCGATAATAGCATCGAGTAAGGTTTTACGAGCTTTTGATGCGCCGTCAGGACTACCTCCGCTGGTAACAAATAAGAAACCGCCGTATATTAAGAAGACCGCTGCTACGTAAGCGGATAGAATTACGCCTATCTCGACTACGTTTATCGCGACTGTGATAATCCATTTTTGTAAACCACCAACATCGGCGGGACTTTTGAGCGAGCAATCAGTATCGTTCGTTAGACCGCGATACCAAGACGGAAATCCCAAAAAACCTCTATTACAAGAATCATCGGCAGCGCTAACGGTTTGAGGTGCAGAAACAGCTAACATCGTTCCGCCGATTGAGGCGATTAGTGCGATGGATAGTAGGTGTTTGATTATTTTTTTCATCTTATAATTCCTTAAACAGCCCACCTGGTATTAGATAGTTTAACACTGAGTACATTAAAACGTAAGCCACTATTCCGATAACTACATTAGTAATGATGGTTATGGCCTGTTTAGTTTTTTCAGGGTTACCACCGGCAGACGAATACATAATACCACCAAACACTAATCCACCAACCGCAGCTATGCCAATTGCGCCAGTGAGGATATTGATAGCAAGTAATAAAAGACCCCAAACACCAGAATTTTCGATTGAACCAGTGTCTCCAGATTGATCGCAATTGATGACCGAAGTTACAACACCTCCACAACAACTTTCGCCTTCTTTGAGAGTACTTTCGCCGCACGGGTCGCCTGCTGTAGCGCTAGTAATTGGAGCGCAAAAAACCGTTATGCCGACGGATATTAATGCTATAAAAACTATACTTAACAATGTTTGTTTTATTTTCATACTATTTATACACTACAATAAAAAACAATTCTTAGCAATAGTTTTGTATTGGTGGTTATAAAAAATTGAATGCTATAATATCTCTATGAATAATTTTCGAAAACTTGTTAAAAAGCTAGTTCCTACAAATTTATTTAAAAAAATTGAACCATACGGGCATTTGATTGAAGCGGTAATTGCAAATATTCGCTATGGTTTTCCTTCTCGCAAGATGCAAGTTATCGGCGTAACTGGTACGAATGGAAAAACAACTACAACTTTTTTGATACAGCGCATGCTACACGAGGCTGGTTTTAAAACAGCGCTACTTAGTACGGTCGCTTATGGCTTGGGTGATGATATAAAGCCACAAATAGAACATATGACTACAACCGATGCTTTTACTTTACAGAAAAGATTACGTGACTTTAAACGAGCCGGCGTGGAGTGGGTGATAATTGAGACTTCCAGTCATTCACTAGCGCAAAATCGCGTGTGGGGAATACCTTTTCAAATTGCGGTAATGACGAATGTAACTAATGATCATTTAGATTATCATGGTACGTTTCAAAATTATCTGCAGGCTAAAGTGCGTTTATTCAAAATCGCAGCTCGTCACGGACAAAAATTCGGCGTGATAAATGCCGACGACGAAAACGCAAAACTTTTTGAAGAAGCTATTCCGAATTTCGTGAGTTATGGAATTAAAGGTGGAGATCTAAAGGCGACTACAATCAAGCCAACTGCAGTCAATACTAACTACCAGGCAATGATAGATAATGAAAAATATGATATCACCGTAAATATCCCTGGTGACTTTAATGTTAGCAATAGCTTAGCGGCCGTAGCGGTTGGTCGTAAAATCGATTTGAGCGTTAAACAAATTGAACAAGGGATTGCGTCGCTAGAGGGCGTTGAGGGTCGTATGACAGTAGTTGATGAAGGGCAAGATTTTCAAGCGATAGTTGATTTTGCATCTACTCCAGATGCATTCGAGAAACTTTTTGAAAGTTTACGGCCAGTCGTTAAGGGCAAACTAGTAGCAGTTTTTGGCTCGGCTGGACGACGTGACGAGGCCAAGCGCGCTGTACAGGGTGAAATTGCAGGTCGGTTTGCCGACGAAGTTGTAATTACCGAAGAAGACGATCGCGATGTTGATGGCAAAGCGATAATGCAACAAATTGCCGAAGGAGCAATAAAAGCTGGTAAAAAAATTAATGAAAATATGTTTTTGGTACATGATCGGACTGAAGCAATAAATTTTGCTGTTAATAGAGTAAAAGAAAAAGACGATGCAGTAGTTTTTTTAGGGAAAGGTCATGAAAAAACAATCGAACGTGCCGACGGAGTACACGAGTGGCGTGAAATTGAAACTGTGCGTCAAGCACTATGTAAATTAAAGTAAATTAAAATAAGGATTAGATTTGAGAAATTAAGATTGGGGTGAAAATTAGAGTTGCGGAGCTATTAATCTAGAGTGAGAGTTATACAACGGATATAGCCACCGCCTTTGGCTAGCTCGGTAATAGACGGTTGTAAAACTTCAAGTCCGTGAGATTTTAGGTTATTGGCTAGTTCTGGGCATTCAGCGCCCATTACAACTGTTTTGCCGGTTGAAACTAGATTTGTGGCGAAAGCTTTTTTGGCTTCAGTTTCTGAAACGATAATTTTATCGATAGGTAGATTTTCTAACTTTTGTTTACTTATTAAATCAAACGCATCTGGACAATAGGCAATAAGTCCGGATTGTTTGTTGTCGGGAGCTTTGATAACGGCCAGGGCTAAGTCGAGGTCATAAAAGAAACTATCGGGCCATCCAGTAGCTTTGTTTATAATTTGATTACCAGATGAGTCTAACTGTGGTACGGTATGTAGTTGAATAATATCATAGTTCAGCGCTTCGGCTGCAAAAGATTGTGCCTCTGGGTCACTACGATAGCCACTACCACAAAAAAGCCAATCGCCACAAGCTAAGGCATCGCCTTGTCCGCTAAACTTTAAATTATTTGGTACATGAATAATTTGCTTACCTAGTTGACGTAGAACTTTTTCGGCGTAAGGCTGTTCCTCGGCGCGTGGAGACGGTAAATTTGATAATACAACTTTGTCTCCACGTACTAAACCCCAATTAGCAGTATAAACTCCGTCTTGGCAGTCGGGAGGTGAGGGTACTTGAATAACTTTTACACCAGCTTTTAATAACATTTGATGCACGGCGTGATGTTCTTGCTGAGCTTTGTTACGATCAACTGTCGGTGAATAATAATATGGGTTTATATGTTGATTAACACCAAAATGGTGTGCGTCGGACATTAAAATTTGGCGGTTAATATTTAGCATAATTTGTTTTTAAAAATATGAATCGCGATGTTTGTAATAGTGTAACCGAACGGCGACTTTTTCGGCAAATTTTATCCAAATTTTGTATTTCACAGGCTTAATAATGTAATCAAAACAGCCTATATAATCACTTACCGTACGACTAAAAGCTGTCTTGAATAGCCCGATTCGATAATGCGGATGTTCGGTGTTGTCAATTTCGTCACTTGGTGGCGCACCGCATAGGTCGTGGACACTAGCACCGTGTGATTTAGCCCATTTTATAACTTCCCACTGCAATAAGTGACTGGCGCCATAAGCCGAGCGTTTTCTTATGCTAGCGCCATCTTTGTAGGTACTTTTTTGACCATAAATCATAGCATAGGCACCAGCGACGACTTTATTGTTGTAATAAGCAAAGAACAGTTGCCCATAGCCAGCTTTTTCAAATCTTTGCCAAAAAGTACGAAAATATTCAAAACCGCGAATACCAAATTGTCCCTCTGCAGTTTCTTGCAAGATTTGATACATAATTTTGCAGTTATTATCGGACGCTTCAACTTGTTTGATTGTCACGCCGTCTCTTTCTGCGCGACGAATAGCATAACGTCCTTTTTGTGGTAGTTTTAACAACAAATTGTTTAAATCATCGCTTATATCGAGCAGAATTGTCGATGGATTAGGTATGATAGCGCGCACTGGATTTAGACCATGTTTTTTTAGAGACGATTGTAATTTTCGTGAAAGTTCTGGCTCGATTCGGATAGCAAAAACGCCACGCTTAGCTGCAAAAGGAGTTAATTCTTTTAAAGCAGCAAGTGTTTGTTTGAGCGAAGTAGTGTTAGGCCCTTTTGGTAAATACCACAATTTGCCGATTAGGGGAGCGTGTTTTTCTAGGACGGTAACAGCCAAATTATCAATGATTACAAAATGAGTTTTGTAGCCACCAGTTTCTTTTTGACGAGCAAACTCAAGACTACTAAAAACGTTCCCGCCGTCTGGGTTGGCGATAATGAGATTATTCCAGTTATCAATTTCGCTTTTGGTGGCAAATCTAATAGACATCTGCACCATTATAGCACTGACAAAAATACAATAAAAATTAGCACTCGGGACTTGCAAGTGCTAATTTAATTGGGTACAATAAAAAATGTTTTAATGTCAAAAAATGGAGGTTAAATTATGAGTACACCTATTAAGCCATTGGCTGATCGAGTGGTAGCGGTACGTGAAGAAGCCGAAACCAAAACTGCCTCGGGATTTTATTTGCCCGATAATGCTAAAGAAAAACCAAGTATGGCAAAAGTTGTAGCTGTCGGTCCAAAAGTAAAAGATCTAAAAGTTAACGACAAAATTATTTTCAAAGAATATTCAACTACTGATATCAAGGTTGGCGAAAAAGAATACTTGATTGTAAAAGAAGAAGATATTTTAGCGACATTATAAAAGTATAAGGAGGAAAATATGGCAAAAAAAGTTTTTTACGACGATGAAGCACGTAGTAGAGTTTTGGGCGGAGCTAAGGCTTTGTATGACGCCGTGAAAGTAACTTATGGTCCAAAAGGACGTAATGTAGTAATTTCTAAAAGCTATGGTGGTCCAACTGTAACACATGATGGTGTAACGGTTGCAGAAGCTGTAGATTTGGAAGAGACAGACGAAACTTTGGGTTACAAAGTGGGTGCAGAGTTAGTTAAACAAGCCGCGAGTAATCTTAACAAGGTCGCTGGCGACGGGACTACGACGGTAACTGTATTGACTTATAGTATTTTGAAAGAGGCGAGCCGTTTGATAGCTGCTGGACATAATCCACAAGAGTTACGCAAAGGCATTGAATCGGCTGGTGCTGAAATTACCAAAGCGCTAGACAAACTTAGTGAGGACGTGGCTAGTAATGCTGACCGCGTATCAGAAGTTGCTACTATCAGCGCTGGTGATGCAGAAATCGGTAAATTGATTGCCGATGTGATTGCTAAAATAGGCAAAGACGGAGTAGTGACAGTAGAGGCCGGACAAGGCTTGGAAATGCAATCAGAAGTCGTTGAAGGCTTTACTTTTGACCGTGGATTTATTAGCTCATTCTTTGTAACCGACACTAACCGTCAAGAAGCTATTTATGATAAGCCAGCGATTATTATTACTGACAAAAAAGTTAGTAGCGTTACCGAGTTTTTGCCATTACTTGAAAAATTAGCAGCTGCTGGTAAAAAGGACGTAGTGCTTATTGCCGAAGAAGTTGAAGGAGAAGCATTGAGCGTTTTGGTATTGAACAAGCTAAAGGGCACTTTCAATACCGTGGCTATTAAAGCTCCAGCTTATGGCGATCGACGTAAAGAGATTTTAGACGACATTGCTATTTTGACTGGGGGAGAAGTTATAAGTGAAGACAAGGGTTTAACTTTTGAAAATGCCGACCTAAATGTTATTGGTACGGCTCGTAAAGTTATTGTTGGCAAAGATGATACAACTATCATCGAGGGCGCAGGTAGTGCAAAAGACGTTAAGGCACGAATCGCACAAATTCACTCGATCACCGAGAATACCAAGAGCGAATACGATCGTGAACAATATGTCAAACGTGCGGCGGCTTTGGCTGGTCAGGTAGCAATAATTAAAGTTGGCGGTGCAACCGAGACAGAAATAGACGAAAAGAAATATCGTGTAGATGATGCGGTGGCTGCGACCAAAGCAGCGCTAGCCGAAGGTATTGTTCCTGGTGGTGGAGTGAGCTTAGTTAACTTGTCGGATAATATCAAAGTTGATGGAAGTGACTCAATTAGTGCTGGTCGCCAGATTCTAAAAGACGCACTGAAACAACCCTTCTTGCAAATTACCGCTAATGCTGGTTTGAATAGCGAAGCGTTGCTTGCCCAAGTTGAGTCTGGAAAGCCTGGTCAAGGCGTTAATGTTATTGCTCCTGAAAAGGGTGTTATAGATGTTAAAAAAGCTGGGATTATCGATCCAACTCGTGTAGTTCGTGAAGCTGTGCAAAACGCAGTATCAATTGCTAGTACGGCTGCAACTATGGGTGCGTTAGTTGTAGATATACCAGAAAAGGCTCAACCCTCTGCTCCAGATATGAGCGGAATGGGATATTAAAACCCATAAACACCAAAATTACCCGAGTGAAAAGCTCGGGTAATTTTTTAGGGGTAAAAATGTTATTAGTTAGCTTGTGGGTTTGAGAAATAGTCGATTTCTTTAACTACATCAAGCAAGGCTTGTGCTCGAGCTGATTCATCGCTAATATTACGAGCGGCTTCGTAGGCTTGTGCGACTAAGGTCTTGTCGTCAGTGCTTCTGAGGAGCAGTAAAAATATATTAAACTTTTCGTCCGGAGCCAGGTTGAGCTTATCGACAAGAGGACGTAAATCTTTTAGGGCGTCTCTTTTGATTTCATCTAAATTATTGCTGTCAACTGTAGAGGTTGGAATTGATGACGGACTAGCAAGAGGTTTTACTTCGATGTCTTGCGAATCGGGCCTGTCGGTGTCTTCTGTTTTTTTATCATCATTAGATTCTTCTTTTGATTTTTCGCTAGAAAAGTCTGAAATATCTGTACTTGGCGTGTCTGACACACCAGCTAGCGCTTTTGCTAATTCTTGGTCGTCGCTTATAGGTTTTTCTTCTAATTTATCTGTGTTCGTGTTGTCCATTACCCACCCCCGAAAATGTTTATACTTACTTGCAATATACTGTATCATAGATTCACGTACTATTTCAAGAAAGGGGAATTATGCTTGATGATATTAATATTTTGAAACAGCACGACGTGTTACAGGATTTAGAAATAGCGTCTCGAGAATATGAACAGACAGCTGTTGAATGCGTGGTGCAAAACTCACCAAAAAACGATACAGAAATTGCAAATATAATAATTACTGGTGTTGGAGGTTCTGGTTTGGCTAGTTCTGCGGCGCAAATTTGGCTAGAGTCTGATTTGAAAGTTCCGTTTGAAGTTAGGCGAACTTATACATTGCCGAACTATGTCAACGAAAAAACTTTGGTAATCGCTTGTAGTTACTCTGGTAACACCGAAGAAACTCTTTCTGGTGCTCAATATGCGCTGTCTGTTGGAGCTAATTTGGCTGTTATCAGTGCAGGTGGAAAGTTGATTGAACTGGCGCATGAAAAATCTTTGCCAATGGTTGAGCTTTATCGTGATGAAAGCGCACCTAATCAACCAAGAATGGCTATGATTAGTCAATTAAAGGCCATAGTTAATTTGTTGATTGATTACGGGCTGTTGCCTAGCGAAAAAGATGATGAAATAGCAAGTTTACGTGATTGGCTTAAAAGCGAAGTTGATAAATGGTCACCAGATGTCTCAACTAGTGATAATCTGGCCAAGCAACTAGCTCATATAGTGGTTGGCAAAACAGCAGCTTTTTATAGCGGTCATTTGTCTTCGCCGGCGGCATATAAATTAAAAGTTTGTTGTAACGAAACTGCCAAAAATGTGGCTTTTTGGAATCAATTTCCAGAGTTCAGTCATAACGAAATGATGGGTTGGACTAGTCATCCGATAGAGAAACCGTTTGCGGTTTTTGATGTAATTAGCAAATTTGATGATCCGCAGATTTTGAAACGGTTTGAAATTACCGACAAACTACTCAGTGGCAATCGGCCGCACGCCACAAGAATCGAACTAGCTGGCGATACTTTGCTTGGGGAAATACTGTGGGGGAGTTTGTTGGCGGATTTCTTGAATATTTATTTGGCAGCTCTTAACAACGTAAACCCGATAGACGTTGGTTTGGTTGAAAAACTCAAAAAAGAACTCTAACGGGTTATAATAAGACTCGAG
>CAYXMZ010000022.1:0-10241 GCA_964466345.1 uncultured Saccharimonas sp. (SeqCode) | reverse complement strand
GTGTGATAAGTCCAGTTTTTATGCGGATAACTAGATTTTTATGCTATTTTTATATAATAAAAATTGCTAAACAGCGATATAAATAGTAAAATTTTAAGAAAGAAATAGTTTTATTAAATAGAAAAATAGGGATAGGTATGAAAGTATTAAAATTCGGTGCAGTTTGGTGTTCTGGTTGCTTGGTGATGAAGCCGAGATGGGCTGAGATTGAAGCAGAGAACCCCTGGTTACATAACGAAATGTATGATTTTGATCAAGATAAAGAAGCTGTAAATAAGTATAGTGTTACCGACACGCTTCCTACCTTTGTCTTTTTGGACAAAGAGGGTAACGAGTTTCTTAGGATGACCGGAGAAGTTGAAAAAGACAAACTAGTGTCGATAATTAATGAAAACAAAGATCGATAAAATGAAAAAAACCACTAACATTATTCTGTCTTTATTTATGGTTGCAGGCTTGTTCGGTTTATTGCCGACCAAAGTTTTTGCTACCAATGAAGTTAATATGTATTTATTCTGGGGTCAAGGTTGTCCTCACTGTGCTCAAGAAAAAGAATTTTTAGTAGAAGAGGTATTGCCGAAATATTCCAACGCAAAACTAAGCACTTACGAAATTTACTATAGTCAAGAGAACATTCAGTTTATGCGGCAAGTTTCTGATAAGTTAGGGGCTGATGCTAACGGAGTCCCTTTTTTGGTTATTGGTGACAAGTATTTTGTGGGATATGCCGACGGAGTTACAGATAAAGAAATTGAAACAAAAATCAAATATTGTTCTGAAAATAGTTGTGAAGACTCTGTAGCGTCGATTGTAAAAAACACAAACCAAAATAACACCGACAGTGTCACTAAACAGGCAGAAAAAGAAGAAAATAGCGTTACGAAAAAGATTATAAGCTTGCCGATTTTAGGTGAAATAGACGCCATGGACTTCTCTCTGCCTGTCTTGGCTGTCGTTATGGGGTTTGTGGACGGATTTAATCCATGTGCAATGTGGACCTTGTTGTTCTTAATTAGTTTATTGCTTGGTTTAAATAATCGTCGAAGAATGTGGTTGCTTGGGACTGTTTTTATTGTAGTTTCAGCTTTTGTATATTTCTTGTTTATGGCAGCTTGGTTGCAATTAATTCTTTTCCTAGGTTTTGTTGTTTGGGTTAGATTGATTATTGGACTTGTTGCCGTTTTCGCCGGAGGATTTAATGTAAGGAGTTACATAAAAGAGAAAGGTAACGTTGGTTGTAAGGTCACTGGAAGTGAAAAACGCCAACTTGTCTTTGCAAAAATGAGATCAATAGCTCAACAAAATAGTTTGTGGCTTGCGCTTGGAGGAATAACCTTGTTGGCGTTTGCGGTAAACCTAGTTGAGCTTGTTTGTTCAGCTGGTTTTCCGGTTATTTTTACACAAGTTTTGGCCTTAAGCAGTCTTGATGGTTGGCAGTATTACGGCTACATATTATTGTACATATTATTCTTTATGCTTGATGACATAATAATTTTCGGTATTGCAATGACTACTTTAAGGGCAACTGGTATATCGACGAAGTACAGCAAGTGGTCAAAATTGATAGGAGGAGTCCTGATGCTTATTATTGGATTACTTCTTATTCTTAAGCCTGAATGGTTAATGTTTGGATAGTTTGTCTATAAAAACAAGACTTAAATATTATAACAAAGCTTGTATTTTTATATTCGTGATATAATATATGGTATAAACAAGGAGTTTTTGTATGGTAGGATCAAAGCTCAAAGAAATCTCATTAATGCGTTGGTTAAGCGCCATTGCTCTAGTGGCGATGGTTGTTATCAATGCGCTAGCTAATATGTTACCGATTGCCGGGATTAAGACTGGGGAGGTCTCGGATGCGTATCCTAATCTTTTTGCACCAACTGGATTTACGTTTGCTATATGGGGTGTGATTTATGCTCTTTTGATTTTCTTCACACTTTATCAACTAAGTGTTTTAAAGGTTAAAAAGCCGACTTTGAAGCCAGCTATTGCTGAGAAAATAAATAAATATTTTCTAGTCTCTTCACTGGCTAACATAGCTTGGATTTTTTGTTGGCACTATCAACAGATTGGTCTGAGCGTTGTTTTAATCGTTGCTATTTTAGTTTGTTTGATTCGTATAAATTATTTGATATCCAAGTCAAACCTCACTACCAAAGAGAATTGGTTGGTTAAGGTGCCTTTCGGCGTCTATTTTAGCTGGATTACGGTTGCCACGATCGCTAACATTACGGTTTGGCTAGTGTCGATTGGCTGGGTTGGTTTCGGTCTTTCTCAAGGTTTCTGGACAGTTGCAATTTTGATCATTGGTGCGATTATAGGAATTGTTACTATGTTTAAAAACTCTGATTGGGCTTACGGAGCTGTGTTCATATGGGCTTATGCCGGTATACTAACTAAACATTTATCAGATACGGGCTGGAATGGACAGTGGCCATCAGTACAGGCTGCTCTATATATTGTATTGCCAATTTTAATTATGATGACATTTGACATAGCACGACGAGAACTACCGAAAACTATGAGCAACAAAAAGATCAGTTAAAGATAGTTGTACTTGCGCGAGAAGTTAAGATCTTTATAATAAACATTAAGTAACTTATTTCTCACTAATTAGTGAAGTTGGCACGACTATTCTTTAGTAACAAACTTACCAAGACGTTTTTCGCGTCTGTTACGATTTTTTGTTATTTTTGGTTTTTGTCCAAGCTTTAAACCAAGGCAGACCCAGAAAATAAATACGACTAACACAAATATAAGCGTTGGTATTAGTCCAAATTCAGTCATTGCAATAGCGGCCGCAGCGGTAACAAGACCACCTCCCATAAAAGGTTCGAAAGCTAATTGCTTGTATGCAAAGGCTTCTCTTGAATGAGTGTGGTTGCTTGGGTCTACAAGACGATTAATTAATAAGCCGGTTGCCGTCATTCCCATAGATTGCGCCATGTTTGTTGTACCGTGTTCAAACCAATCGCGTTTAAAAAATCTTGGTGCAAAAAACAAATAAGCTCCCAATATCCAAGTCACGCCACTGATTGCTAGAATTATAAATATTGAGAAATTATCACAAATTATATCCAAAGAGAGGCTAGCAATAGCTGAAAGTATTAGTAAATCTAAAGCAATCGATGAGAAAACCCTGACAGTGTTTCGCTTAACTAGGTGGCTTTTGTGTATTTTGCGTAAAGTAAGCTGGACTATTAATCCACCTATCATTGCCATAGGGAATAAAGGTAGGTATTTAAAAAATCGAATTGAAGTTACGCTGTTTAGTACCCAGTTTTCTGCATAAATTAGACTATTTAACATTAGCCATCCGATTGCTATAGAAATTGCAAATAATAAAATAGTTATTAATAGCTCGCGCGGATTAACTTCGAGGCTGTTAGCAAATTTTGTTAAACTATAGCCATTGCGTATCATCGTCTGCTGTTGTGAACGCATAGCCGCTTCGTTTAAGATTTTACCGTTTTTTCGATGATAAATATTGATGATGAATATACTTAAAAATATAGCCATAACTATACTGATGGTAGCTAGCCCAAGAGCTAAGTCGGTTCCTTCTGGCCAACCTAGTTTTTCAAAAGTGGGAGCTAATCCGGCGGCTGTTCCGTGTCCTCCTTCAAAGCTAATTTCAATCAATGCACCAGTCGCTGGAGGCGCGCCAAAGAAAGGTCCCAATACAAACAAAGTCAATAGTATACCTATTAAATATTGACCCCAAGCTAAAGTGTGTCCAAAAGCCAACATCGGCGCTGAACATCGCCATATTTTACGGGGACTTGGTATTGAATGACCCAAAAATAATCCTGCAAAAACAATTGATATAAGTAAGCTTGGGTATATTTTCCATTCGTTAATGATACCCAAAGGTATCCAGCCTAAAAACTGTGGTCCAATTAAAAGAGCCCCAAAACCACCTATTAATGCGCTAGGTATAAAATATTTTTGAAAAATTTTAACATTACGCTTAATAAAACGCGCTACTATAAGCACTAAGATAATGACTAAAGCGGACTGTAACCATATTGGCATTAGTAACCATTATAACAAACTAAACTATAAAGATAAGTGGATTGCAGTTTTATTCTTTTTGGACTAAAATTAAATGCATATTATGAAAACACTATCTATTGTTGTGCCAGCTTACAATTCAGAAAATTATTTAAGCAAATGTTTAGATTCACTAGTAATTGGCGGCGATGAAGTCGAAGTTATTATTGTGAACGATGGTTCGACTGACAATACTGAAGAAATAGCCAAAGAATATTGTCAGAAATATCCAAATATTGTGCGTCTTGAAAACAAGCCAAACGGCGGACACGGCTCGGCTATAAATCGCGGGCTATCTGTCGCTAAAGGTCTGTATTTCAAGGTAGTTGACAGTGATGATTGGTTTGAAGAAGGGGCTTACAGAAAGCTTATTAAATTACTCAAAAAACAAGTTTCTAAACCTAAACCGATAGACTTGGTGCTTGCTAATTATGTCTATGAATATTCCTACAACAACACTCGTCACACGATAAATTATCGTAAAGTAATACCAAGGGGAAGGACCTTTAGTTGGGACGAGGTCGGTACCTTTAAGCCTGGTCAATATTTGTTAATGCACTCTATGGTTTATAGGACGCAAGTTTTACGTGATAGCAAGCTTGTGTTACCTGAACATACTTTTTATGTTGATAACTTAGTCGCGTATATTCCCCTGCCTTATGTTGAAACAATCTATTATTTAGACGTCGATCTGTATAGGTATTTTATAGGTAGGGCCGATCAGTCTGTCAACAGGGTTAATATGATTAAGCGCATTAGCCAGCAAATAAGGGTAAATGAAATAATGGTAGAGAGCTACCATCTTTATAGTGATATCGATAACCATTTTTTACGAAAATACATGCTCCATTATCTTGAGGCTATAACACTTATCAGCGTAGTCCATATTAGACTAGCTAATAAACAAGTTGAAGATCTGTGGAGTTTTATTGAAAAATTTGATATTAAAATGCATCAGGCTTTACGAAACAGCGAATTAACTCACGTCATAATGGGGGTAGTAAGATTACCTGGTAAGCTAGGAAAACTAATTCTCCTTGCTGGTTATGAACTGGGTCGCAAATTATACAAATTTAGTTGACATATATAGATTATTTGACAAAATGGCTCTAGTATAACCTAATTGGAGGATTATCATGAAAAGTAATCAAATTATAATGCAAGATGCGCGCGGTCGCCTTAAAGATAATTGGCCAATGGCGATTATAACTTATCTGGTGACAGGATTTTTACCAGGTGCAGTAGGCCCACTTGGTTTAATAGTTGCCGGACCACTAGAGTTTGGCGTATCTACTTTTTCGCTCAACCTGTCTCGTAAAAAGCACGCCGAGTTTACGCAGGTTTTATACGGATTTTCTCGTCGATTAGTTGATTCTGTGTTGGCCTATTTGCTTAGAATGTTATTCGTAATGCTTTGGTCGTTACTTTTTGTTATTCCAGGAATTGTCGCCTTAATCGCCTATTCTCAAACATTCTTTATCCTTAATGAAGACAAGAAAATATCTGGGTTGGATGCTATATCTAAGAGTAAATTGATGATGGTAGGGCATAAAGTTGAGTTCTTATGTTTATGTCTAAGATTTACGGGCTGGTTTATTTTGTCATTGATGACCTGTGGTATCGGCTTTTTATGGCTAGTTCCGTACGCTCGGGTTAGCTTCGCTGGCTTTTATAACGAGCTCAAAAAAGCGCAATAATTTTGTATTTAGTTTAGTATTTCGTGTATTTACAAAATCGTTCTCACGTTTTGGCGGTTAATTTGCTATTATAGTAGTAATATATGGGGATAAATATAGGCTATTCGTTTTATGAGATTTTGTGGGTGTTTGTCATCTACGCCTTTATTGGCTGGTGTATTGAAGTTGTGGTGTCGGCAATAAAAGGGGGTAAATTTGTCAATCGCGGTTTTTTAATTGGTCCTTATTGTCCTATTTATGGCTTTGGTGCTTTAGCGGTAATTCTTTTATTGACCCCGATAAAAGACAATCTAGCCCTCTTTTTTGTTAGTTCGATTGTTATAACGACACTTCTGGAATTGATTGTTGGGGTGGCTTTAGAAAAAATATTCCATCAAAAATGGTGGGATTATGAAGAGTATCCGTTAAATCTAAAAGGCTATATTTGTTTATGGGTATCGGTCGGCTGGGGTGTTGGATGTGTGGTTTTGGTGTACTTCATCCAGCCATTTTTGGACACGGCCATAAATTGGCTTGAAAACGGATTTGGTTTAGCAGTGATGATTACCATAATGTCAATGATAGTTGTTGATACAGTTATTACGTTTATTTCGTTGTTTAAAATTAAGCGTAAGCTTATTGTGCTTAGTAAACTGGGGGACAAAATAGAACAGTTATCTACAGCCATTGGGATAAATATCTCTGACAGTGCGGTTGGACTGAAGGAGCAGAGCGATAAACGAGCAGAGGAATTAGTAAAACTCATAACAAATTATCAAAAAATTAACAGCAAACGTATATTTGGTTCAAAACATCTTTATAAGGCTTTACCGTTTCTCAAGAAAGTCAAATTTACAAAGTTCACTCACCTACGTTCAAATGATGTAAAAAACACAACTAAAAAATAACATAAACTATTGCCTCAAGAATACAAGGGAAACTATAATATACTGCATAAGCGTCATAACGTGATGTTATTCTTGACGTGTTTTTATGATTTTGATACCATTGAACACGTGTCTCGCGCCAAAACTAATTTTTAAAGGTCGTATGCGCGAGATTGTACTTAGTGTGAGGAGTAAATCACATGCCAATCGCCGTCGAGTTTGTGTCGTCAAGACGCAAAAAGATAGCAGTGGATGTGGTGCCTGCCGAATGGCAACTGTATATTGCACAGTAACCCCGTAAATTTACGGGAATAATCCAAAAAAAGAAAACACCCCAAGGCACCGGGGTGTTTTTGATATATAATGACTATTATTTAGCGAGAGCTTTATCTAGTGCCTCTGAAAATTTATCTAAATCTCCCCAAATTGCGCTATCAATCTTATGGCCGTTGAGGAAAAACGAAGGAGTTTCGGTGATACCAGATTTTTGACCCAATGCATAATCAAAAGATATTTTCTTTGATACCTCGCTTGACGCCATGTCGGCTTTGAACTTTGTCTCGCTTAATCCTAGCTCTTGAGCGTAACTCAGGAATTTAGCGGTGCGAGTTTCACTTGAAAGATTTGTCCATTCAGATTGTACTTCGTATATCTTGGTGTGCATTTCCCAGTATTTTCCTTGTAGTCCAGCAGCCTCCACCGCACTAGAGGCAGCTTTTGAATTTGGATGAGAACTATATAGTGGATAATTTCGAAATACAAAGCTTATTTTGTTTTTATATTTTTCTATGAATGATTTAATCTTTTTATCAGTAATAGAACACCCTGAGCACTGATAATCTCCGTACTCTATTAAAATAACTTTACTGTCGCTCAATCCGTAAACATGATCAGCGATTTGACCATTTTCATCAGAAGCCAATTGGATAACATAAGGATTTATTTGGCTGATTTTGGAACTAGATGTTCTAGCAATAAAAATTAAACTACCTAGTGTCCCGATAACTAAGGCTATAAAAATACTCCAAGTAACTTTATTCAACTCGAACTCCTTCTTAACTGGTTAATTATATCATTTTTGCTTGAGCACTAAAATGTTACAATTGTCATATTATGTCTATATTTTTATTAATTGTTGCAATTTTTGTTCTAATAATCATATTAATTACCGGTGCGGTTCGTCCCGAGCACAGCAGTTTTAGCACTTTTGAGCTAAATCGACGGATAGAAAAAGGCGATAGGCGGGCGGAATCGGCTTTGAAGCGTGAAAAACACATGAAAAACGTTATAGCTTTGCGCGATATAATTGTGCTTTGTCTGTTTTGCTTACTTTTTGTTGTGTTAATTTTACGATTTAATTGGTGGCCAGGTGTTGGTTTGTGCTTTTTGACTATCGTCCTTTATGTTCTGTCTGTTCAAATCAGTCCTTTAACGAAAATTGGTCGTAAATTATACTATTTCTTTGAAGAGCCAACTTTTAATTTCTTTTATCGCTATCCTAAGGTTACACGATTATTCGGTGGCAAGCGCTATCAACAATTTGAAAAAGATACAGTTTTGGGCTCGCGTGACGAGTTGATACATATAGTAGAAACTTCTAACCTAGACACGCTTAATGACGATGACAAAAAACTGATTCTAAATAGTTTGTCTTTTGATTCCATGTTAGTTAGTCAGATAATGACACCACGAAATGAAATAGTTTACCTCAAACAAGACGAACTGCTTGGGCCACTAGTACTTGATGATTTACACAAGACAGGACATCGTCAGGTTCCAGTTATTGGTACTAGTATTGACCACGTTGTTGGAATAATAAATCTCGATACGTTGCTTAGTTTAGACAAAAAGCGCTCTGTTACTGCTGGCAAAGCTATAACCAACAAGCAATCTTATATTCGTTCTGATCAAACTCTGCGTCAAGCTTTGATAGCTTTTAGGACAACCAACGCACCTCTTTTGATTGTAATAAACCAAGATAAAAAAATCGTTGGATTAATAACAATTTCTGATATTATAAGGGCTTTGTTCGGTAGCGAAAATCAAGATGATGTAATAGACTATGACGATATCGACACAGTCTCGGGTGATTAAGATTGCTAGACGCGGGCTTAAGTGGTAGAATTAGCTAAAGTTATGAAGAGAATATTAGCTAGAGATCTTATAAATAAAGTTGGCGACACAGTCGTTATTAGTGGTTGGTTGCACAAAAAACGCTTACTTGGTGGATTAAATTTTGTTAACCTACGCGATAGAAGTGGACTGATTCAGGCTTTGATTGAAAAAGACGACGAAATAGAGAAGTTGCGTGGAATGCAAATTGGTACAGTTTTAAATTTAACCGGGCAGGTAGTAGCCGACGACCGTGCGCCAGGTGGCGCGGAATTACATGACGTCAAAGTTGAAGTCGTAGTTCCAGTTACCGATGAACCGCCGATTGAAATAGATAAACCCCTTAGTCACAAATCTGAAAACCTCGATACTTTATTTGACGCGCGCGTGATTGGATTACGCAACCTTAGCGAAGCTAGTGTTTTCAAAATACAAGCAAACGTCAAAGAGCATATTCGACAGTTTTTGCGTGGGCAAGAATTCATTGAGTTTAATTCCCCTAAATTATTAAGTGGTGCGACCGAAGGTGGTGCTGAGGTTTTTTCTTTAGATTATTTTGGTAAACAAGCAACTTTAGCCCAAAGCGCCCAGTTTTATAAACAGATTTTGGTTGGAGTTTTTGAGCGTGCTTTTGAGATAAACCCGACTTATCGTGCCGAACCGTCAGCGACTACGCGTCACATGACTGAGTTTATGCATGTTGATGTTGAGATGGGTTTTATTGATTTTACAGAATTACTAGATACCGTTGAGGGCTTATTAAAATACGTTACGACAAATATTTGGGAAACTAACGGCCAAGATCTCACTAAGTTAAATGCAACACCTATTAAGTTGAGCGACAAATTACCACGAATTCCTTTACAAGAAATTCACGAACTTTATTCTTCTGCAACAGGAGAAAAAACGGTTGGAGAAAAGGATTTGCGACCAGACGAAGAGCGTTGGATTTATGAATATGCCAAGAAAAAATTTGGTTCTGAGGCAGTGTTCGTAACCGATTGGCCTGCTAGTGATATGAAGTTCTATCATCGTAAATCAGTAGAAAACCCAGAATTTATCGAGCGCGCTGATTTAATCTTCCGTGGTGTTGAAATTGCGACAATTACTATGCGCGAAAATCGCTATGAAGTTTTACTCGAACAATTGCGTGCTATTGGAGGTGATCCAAGTTCGGAAGGGTTCAAATATTACCTACAAGCCTTTCAGTACGGTTTGCCACCACACGGTGGGTTTGGTATGGGATTGGAACGTTTGACTCAAAAGATTATTGGTTTAAACAATGTCAAAGAAGCTTCTTTATTCCCACGTGATATTAATCGTCTTGCTCCGTAGTTTATTATTTACGAACCACCATTCTTTATGCTAAACTATACCTATTATGCTATCCTCTCGCAGAGTATTAAATAAAACACGTAAAACATCTTCTGTAAGATTTAGTCTTATCCCCTTATCCCATCGCACTCCAGCTTTTACCATCGTCGAACTCCTCGTAGTCATAGTAGTA
>CAYXMZ010000021.1:0-14478 GCA_964466345.1 uncultured Saccharimonas sp. (SeqCode) | reverse complement strand
ACTATCAATTTAAAAAGTTAACAAAAAACAAAATAAATATCGGTATATTTGGTCAGAACCATTTTCATCGCAATATAACCAATCAAGTAATTGGTGCATTGATGTTGCCAAACACTCGTGTCCACGTTAACGAAGTTAGTCACCACTTTTTTATAGACAAAAAACGCATTATTGAACATGGTATCTTACCAAAACCTGAATTTTTGAAGCTTTACAACACTATCGACGTCAATCTCTATATTAGTTTGACGGATTGTTTCCCGATGACGGTAATCGAAAGTATGCAACACGGAATACCGTGTTTGGTGAGTGATACTTCCGAGGTTTACGGTTTTAGTCCTAACCTAAAAAAATGGCTCACGGTCAGTACGATTGATGGCCCGATTGGTATTAGCGAAAAGATAAAAGATGTAATAAAAAATTACGACGACATACAATCTGAAATTAAGAAATACTTACCAGTCTTAAAAACTAAAGTCGAAGTCTCTATAGAAGAGTTTCTAAAATGACAAAAAAATTAAAGGTTTTGCACATCATTAATAATCTTAAAATCGGTGGTGCCGAGAAAATTCTTATTACCTTACTTAAAGAATTATCCAAACGCAAAGACTTGGAGTTATATGTTGTCTCTCTCGAGGGACATGGTGATTTGATTAAAGACATACCAAAAAACGTTGAGGTAAAAGAATTCAATTACAAATTATTTTCATCATCGGTCAAGAGTAGGCTGGATCTGTTCTTTCGTTCGAAACTATTTGAATATGTAGCAGAAATAGATCCAGATATTATTCATGGGCACTTAATCAAAGGCGAGGATTTTGCCAAGGTATTGGGGGGTTTGTTACACAAACCAGTGATAATAACTTCGCATGATAGCCTGATTTATCCGGGTAGAAAAGTAAAATTTTTAAACAGATTTATTACAAAAGACGTAGCAGTATCAGAAGGCGTAGCTAAACATTTAAATGAAATTTACGACCTTAGTAGCGATAAAATACAGGTTATTCCAAACACTATCGATGTCGGCGAGTTTGCAAAAGGTAAGAAAAAGTTTAATCCCAAGAAGCCCGTCTTTATCTATATAGGACGTTTATTAAAAAGTAAGGGTATAGAACATGCAATGTCTGGCTTAGCTAGGTTAAGGCAAGACTACCCTAGTTTAGAGTTTTTGATTTATGGAAAAGCGGTTGAACATAATTACCAAAAACAGCTTGAAAAAGTTATTGCAAAAAATAAATGGGATTTTGTGAAGTTGATGGGCAAGACCAATAATGTACCCAATGCTCTTAAAAAAGGCGATATATTTGTGTTACCAAGCAAAAGCGAAGGATTTGCTATTAGCGTGCTAGAGGCTGCTGCTGCAAGTAAACCAATAATTGCTACTGATACCGGTGCGATTGCTCAAATAGCACAAAATGGTCGCTCGGGTGAAATTATAGAATGGAATAAGCCTGAGCAAATTTATCGTGCTGGTAAAAAGATTTTAGATGAAAATTTGGTAGAAAAATATGGTAATTGTGCCCACCAAATTGCAGAGCAGTTTTTTGATGTAAAGCAAATAGCCGAGAAATATTACGAATTGTATCGGGAATCTTCATGCGACAAAATCTAAAAAAAGATTATTTTTGGAACACACTAGGCAGTGCTGCAACAGCCTGTACGAGCTTTGTTCTGACTGTCATAATCGCGCGTATTAATAATATAGAAGACCTAGGTTTGTATACGTTTGCTTTTGGCATGGCTGTTATATTTGCAATGATTTCTTTTTTTGGTGGACGTAATTTCCAAATCACTGATGCAAAAAATGAATTTACTGCTGAGGAGTATATAGCACAGCGAGTCGTTGCGAGTGCCATAGCTATTTTCGTGACAGTGGTGTTTATCTTACTTAATCAATACGACTTATATGTCTCGATGTTTATAATAATACTTTTGTTATATAAAATTTTAGATTCATGTACAGATGTTGTAGCGGCGACTCTACAAAAAAAGCATCATCTTTGGATTGCTGGGAAGTCGGGGTTTTTCAAGGCGGTTTTTAGTGTAACGCTTTTTACGGTAATCGACTTATTGACGCACGACATTCTGATTTCTTCACTTGCATTTATTTTTGTTTATGCAGTTGGAATGATGACTTACGATAGACACTGGCTCAAGCAACTTAATGCTATTAATCTTAAAAGCAAAGATATAAATATCAGACAACTGTTTCGCTCAACTTATTTAATGGCAATAATATTGGTACTACAAGTTGCTACGATAAATATCTTGAGATATTTTGTGCAGATATTCCAACCCGATCAACAAGGAATTTTTGGAATTATTATTTTACCTGCGTTTATAATTAATCTCCTGGGCGCTTTTATTGTCAGTCCACAGCTCACTTCTTTAACTGAGCTTTTTCATAAAAAAGAGACGCAGAAATTTACTGCCACAGTGCACAAAATTTTATTAACTACTACCGGTATAGGTGTGTTTTTGGTGCTTTTAGCCTACTTCCTGGCTGTTCCTGTCGTTAAATTAATTTATGGTTACGATTTCTCGTCATATAACTGGCTAATTACGCTTTCTGTTATAGCTGGAATATTTTATGCAATATCGGTTATTTATTTCTCTATAATTACAATACTAAGACGAATTAAGAGTCAGGTTGTCATTTTGGGCGGTGTTTTAATTTTAGAAATTATTTTTGCTTTGATATTTGGTCGTGTATTTGGCATCGAAGCGATGGTTATAATCTACCTGTTTGCGCAGTTCATTCAGGCGGTAGCGAGTTATTTTGTTTATAATTTAAGTGTCGGTGGCGGATATATGCAAAGCCATTCTACGTTGTTGAACGTGTTGGAATTTGGAAGAAATTTCAATAAGAAGCTTTTTAAAAATCGTTTCACGATATTTTTTATGCGACAAATATTAACTATTCAGGCGTATGTAATGATGTTGATTTATGCACCGACATTTATTGCTACTGGTAAAAAATACATAAAGAAATATCGCAATTTAAATTACGAACAAGACGGAGATATTAAAAAACTACTAGATTATAAATCCGAAGAAGTAAAAATAGGTAAGACAATTTGGCAGTTCTGGGATTCGGGCTATAAAAACGTGCCCGAAGGTATAAAGGTTTGTATTGATAGAGTTCAAGAAATAGCAAAAAACTCAGAGTTTGATTATGTTTTAATTACAGATGAAAACATTGAAAAATACATATATATCCCAGAGTTTATATTAAAAAAATATCGCACTGGTAAAATTACTAAACCTCATTTCTCGGACATTGTAAGAATGTCGTTGCTCTCAAAGTATGGTGGTTTGTGGATTGATACAACTTACTATGTTAGTCAAAAAGTTAATCTAAATATCGCAAAATGTAATTTTTTTACATTGCACAAAAAATGGGGAGCTTTTGCGGGTAATCCTGCGATGTGTCGTTGGTTGCAAAACTTTATAGGCTCTGACGTATCTGAATATAGGTTGTTTAAATTTTGTTTAGCAGGATTTTATAAATATTGGCGTAATCACGAGGAAATGCCCAAAGAATATCTATTTATTGATTATTTGATTCTGACTTTTTATAAAACCAATAAAGAATTTCGTAAAAATCTCAAAAGCCTAAAGTCCAATTTCAAAGGAGTTGCTTCTATGAGTTTACTTTCGAACTATTTCCATAACTCAGTTATATATAGTAAAAAGAACGAAAAACGTTTGTTGTCGCAAGCTGACTTGTGTCACAAACTAGACTTTAAATATTCTAAACAAGAATTGAATAACGGCAAAGAAACTTTTTACAAAAAGTTTATCGATAGAAAATTAGATATTTAATTATTTCTAAAAATTAATTTCAACGCAAATTGACGCAAGTTTCTGGCAACAGAGTAAAATCGATCACCATAGTTCATGAAAAAGTTGTTGGCGCTGTAGCTTTTGTTTTGCGTTTTTAAGACACGCATTGGTAATTCATATATTTTGTAAGCATGTTTTTTCAAATATATTCCCAATAAAAATTCAGCCACAAAACCAGGAGCTCTTCTGCTATAACTATCTCGATCTTGGTATTTTACTTTTTTGTCGAATTCGTCAAGGATACCAAAAAGCCACTCGCAATAATTATCAAATATTTTTTTGTTGGTTATCATGATGTTGCATATATAGCTGTGATGAAGATTTGTGTTGTAATCAAAAGCATCTAAATATTCTGGATGTTTGTCTGCGATTATTTTTCTTATAACCTTGAAGTCTTGTGGCAAATGATAAAAATCTTTATATTTTTTTGTGTAATAATTTTTCTTTGGTAAAATTACGTCGTATTCTTGCAAGATACTATCGATTTCTTGAGTTTCAATTATTTTTTTGGTGGTCTTGGAAATCAAGGCTCTGCGATAATGAATCAAACCGATGTTGTCACAATTATAATTTTTCCAAAGCCAATAGTAACCAGTTAATTCACAATAATTAATATTTTTGTGACTTATATTATTACCAGTTGAATCGATTTCTCCACCATATGGAGGTAGTTTATTGGTCCCTAGACTAAGTGGAATGTAATTTTTTACTTTAAACAAAGGTTTTTGTTGGGTGGCTATAAAAATTTTAGTTTTCACAGTATAATTTTAACATATATGAAGTCGTTAGATATATTACTAACTTATTGGGGGAGCTTTGAACTGCTAAAAAAAGCGGTAGAGTCTGTTTTGAGTCAGAACAGCGATAACTGGAGGTTATTGGTTTTTGATGATTGTTATCCTTCGTTAGAGGCTCAGAAATATTTTGCAAAACTGCAAGATAAAAGGATTAAGTATTATCGTAATAAAACAAACCTTGGTATAACTGCTAATTTTAACTATGCGCTACAACACGCCGAAGCAGACTATTGTACGTTTTTGGGTTGTGACGACATAATGTTACCAAATTATGTTGAAACAGCCTTAAAACATATTAAAGGAGTAGATTTTTATCATCCAAGCGTCGAAGTTGTCGACAAAGACGGTAAAGTGTATCTGCCACTTGGTGACAAAGTAAAACGAATGTTGACACCTAAGCAATCGGGTATTTATAACGGAGAGAAAGTCGTTGCGTCTTTGTGCAGGGGAAACTGGATGTATTTTCCATCCATTGCTTGGAAAACTGAATTAGTAAAGAGGTATGGTTTTAATGAAAAATACAAGATAGTCGAGGACTTAGTATTGGAGTGCAGAATATTAAAAAATGGCGGTAAAGTTTATGTTGACCGGGGCGAGCCAGTTTTTCAATATAGAAGGTATTCCGAATCTATGTCGAGTCGCGAAAAATCAAAAAAAGGCATACGGTTCAAAGAAGAAGATAAAATTTATCAAGAATTAGCCGACGAATTTAGTGACATCGGTTGGCGCGAAGCAGCTCGCGCATCACGCTGTCATATTACGTCACGAATTAATCGGCTAATTTAAGTGACTGTAGTGGATTTGGTAAATTAGTGATAAAATTATTTCAATGAAAAACGAAGTGGCTTTTATAATACCTGTTTATAACGAAGGCGAAGTAATTGCTGGTGTTTTACGGCAACTGCTCAAAAAATACAAATATGTAGTATGTGTTAATGATGGTAGTCGAGATAACTCATCGGTTGAAATACAAAAAACTGAAGCTTACCTAGTGGAACATCCAATAAATATGGGTCAAGGTGCGGCTTTGCAGACTGGAATTGAATTTGCTCGTAAATTACCAGTAAAATATTTTGTTACGTTTGACGCTGATGGACAGCATCGTTTACAAGACGCAGAAGCGATGTTAACTGAAATTAAAAAAAGTAAGCAGGACATTTTATTAGGTTCACGTTTCTTGGGTAAAACTATTGGCATGAAAAAGTCCAAAAAAGTTTTACTAAAAATGGCGATT
Organism: uncultured Saccharimonas sp. (SeqCode); assembly: GCA_964466345.1. Classification (GTDB taxonomy): domain Bacteria; phylum Patescibacteriota; class Saccharimonadia; order Saccharimonadales; family Saccharimonadaceae; genus UBA1547. Next base: position 8,601 of record CAYXMZ010000021.1, on the reverse strand, counting down.
TGGTTTAGTAATGTAACTTCTGGTTTGAAATTGACAGATACTCACAACGGCCTGAGGGTATTTAATCGCAAAGTAGCGGAAGAAATTCAGATTACGTCTCCCGACATGTCGCACGCTTCGGAAATATTAGAAATCATTGCTGACAAAAAATATCGTTATAAAGAAATACCAGTTACGATTGAATATACAGAATATTCTCGTCACAAAGGGCAGTCGCTTATCAACGCGATAAATATCGGAATTGATACAATTTTGAGAAAGGTTAGTCGATGATAGTCGCTCAAATAATATTAGTTATTGTAATCATGACTATAGTTTTGTTCACGCTCTTTGGTCGTCAAACTAGCAGTAAACATGCTTGGAAAAAGTTATTCGTTATACTTCTAGCTGCGTTGATGATTTTTGCTATTGTGTCGCCACGAGCAATAAACGACTTAGCGCATTTAGTCGGTGTGGGGCGCGGGGCTGATTTGTTATTATATTTTGTAACGGTTGCTTTTGTGTGGTTTGTATTAAATGACTATTTGCATCAACAACGCGAAAAGGACACTTTGTACAGGTTAGCTCGAAAAGTAGCTTTAATAGAAGCATTTAATAGATATAAAATCAATGGCCAACTGGATATTGAAAAATAAGAAGTTAATCATAATAGCTTCCGCTGTATTTCTTTTTGGTTTGATTTTTATTTCTGTACCAATAGGTGTTTTTCCAGATTCCACGGTCTATACAGGGTATATAAAAATCTTTCAAGGCGTTGCGCCCATTTCTAGTTGGGACATGTTACGTGGGCCGTCGTTTCCTTTTATGATTTTTCTTTTTATAACCTTCTTGGGCGGTCCTATGGTTGGATTGCTTATTGGTGCATATATAATATTTTTGGGAATGGTTTATGTGCTGGCAAGTGTTATTAAGCGCTTTGTTGAAGAACTAAAACTAAACAAACGAGCTCGTATCATAACGTATATTTTCTTTTCTCTTGCAGTTGTTCTTAATCCTATTATTTTTGGTTATTTTCATGCGGTGTTAACGGAATACATAACTATGTTTATGGCGGTCATTTCCTGTATTCTAGCGTGGAAATGGATGAAAGTAGATTTTATTAGTAGCAAGGCTAAGTATATTGGCTATACGTTAGCGTTCTCCTTAATCATGGTTTTTATGTGGTTTGTGAAACAACCATATTTAACAGTATCTCTTTTCCCGTGGTTAATCGCAGGAATACTTGAACTAACTGTAAAGTTTAATTGGCGCAATTTACTACAACGTATGGCGACGCTCTGTGTTGGAGTCACAAGTCTTGTGTTGGGAATAGTTGTTTGGCAGAGTTTTCTTGGTATGAACGGAGTTAACGTTAGTAGCAGTTCAGGTAGTAGTGGTTTCATAGGATATGGTCTGATGAGTGGAGTAAGTAACGGTCGTTTGATCAAAGAATCAAAATTAACAGATGTTGAAGTTGACAAAGATAGTTATCTAAATGATGAAGAAAAACAGAAAATAAAAGATGCTTTAGACGACTCTGATTTTACAGCCGATGTATGGGTGCTTTATAGTGCTAACGGGCAAAAAATAGTTGATAAAATACCGGTTTATTACTCCAGCACTAGTATGCCTTTAGGGGCGTCAGTAAAATTATGGACCGAGATTACGAGTAGCAACCCGTTGCTTGCGTTGGATTCTTATGCTTCTAATTACTTAGCAAGTTCTGGTGCTTATGGATATAGATATAACGAAAGTAATCAATTCGCTCCAACAAAAGATCTTGGTTTTCATGGTCATGAAAATTACTCTATTGGATTGCTTTTCTTGACTTATCCGTCCAACATGAGCGATTGGACTCGTGAAAGAGCGAGTGAATTGGGCCTTATTCAAATAGAGAATCAGCATGCTAGAGTACGACAAATTGTTTATAAAATTTGGGGACGACCATACATAGCTCTCTTCACGCTTTGCTCCGTGTTGTTGCCTCTCTTGCTTACACTTACTATAGTATTTTATTCTAAAGAACGTCGTAAGAAGAAATCTAAATCCCAAGTAATCATAAGACTATATGAACTAGTAATTATATTGATTGGTTTGAGCTTTACGAACATGTTGTTTAATGCATTTTTTGGCGCGTTGATGGATCGATACGCTTATGTAACTTGGCCTGCATTTAGTTTAGCTATGGTTTTATGGTTGGCTGTGATTATGAGTCGAGGGAAGTTCCGTATCCGTTTGGATTCGTTGATTGCCAGCGCCAAGAATCGGCGCAAGCTTCCTCGATAGTTTTTTCAGCGTGCCAGTCTAATTCTTTGGCGGCTTTGTCGGCAGAGGCATAACAGCTCGCAATATCTCCAGGACGACGCTTGGCTATGTTGTAAGGAATTTCTTTGCCACAAGCTTTTGAAAAAGCTTTGATGAGTTCGAGTACAGAAGTGCCTTTGCCCGTACCTAAGTTGTATGTTTCTACGCCAGGTTTAATGTGAGATAATGCCGATACATGACCACGCGCTAGATCGACAACATGAATATAGTCTCTTACACCGGTGCCATCAGGTGTATCATAATCGTTGCCGAAAACATTAACATTTGGTAGTTTACCCACTGCTACGCGAGCAATATACGGCATTAGATTGTTTGGTGTGCCGTTTGGATCTTCGCCGATTAGCCCGCTAGAATCGGCGCCGATTGGATTGAAATAGCGCAAAATTGTAATTGCCATTGAATTATCTGATACGCTCAAATCTCGCAAGATCTGTTCTATCATAAATTTCGTTTGGCCATAAGGATTTGTAATCCCCACACCAACTCGACTGGTTTCGCTTAAAGGTAGTTCGCTTGGAGTTCCGTAAACTGTTGCCGATGAACTAAAGACTATTTTTTTAACACCGTGTTTTTGCATTTGCTTTAGCAAGACAATAGTTGAGTTGATGTTGTTGTCGTAATATTCAACTGGTTTTGCGACTGATTCGCCAACACTTTTGAGACCAGCAAAATGGATTACGGCATCTATCTTGTGTTCGCTAAAAATTTTATCTAGAGCTTGTTCGTCACGTACGTCGGAATTATAAAATTCAATTGATTGATTTGTGATTTTTTCGACGCGTTTTAGTGCCTCAACACTAGAGTTTGATAAATTATCGACAACTACGACCGAGTCGCCGTTTTTTATGAGCTCGATTATTGTGTGGGAGCCGATATACCCAGCTCCGCCAGTGACTAAAATGTTCATATGTTAAATTATAACACTTACCAAAGCTATCAGTTATAATAGGACTATAGAAAGAAAGGCTATTCGGTAGTTTTTATGGAAATCTTAGGCGTCACAATCGATAATTTCACCAAAAAACAATTAATCAAAAAACTAGCGGACGCTTTGAATAGCGATAGCAAAATTAGAGTCGTCAAAATAAATGCTGAATTTATTCAACGTTGTCAAAAAAGCGACAGATTTAAAAAAGTAGTAAATTTAGCTGACATACGACTTGTGGATGGGCGAGGGGTGCAATGGGCTGCGAAATATCTTACGTTGCCAATATCTGATAATTTAATTTTTCGCCCGATACAAGCCGTCTGGCAGATGATTATTAGTGGTGCGCGCATTGTTCTTATGCCAAAATATATCAAAAATCCAATTGCAAAAGTTTTTCCAGGAGTTGAGGCTTTACGGACAATGCTTGGGGTTGCAGAAGTAAATAATTCCTCGGTATTTATATTTGGAAGTAAGCAACAAACTTTAGAATTAGCCATTGATAATATTAAAAAAGAATTTCCTAAACTCAAAATTGCTGGGTCTTTGAATGGCTATGATTTTCAATCCGACAAAAACATTAATCCTGTAGAAATAATTAATCAAACAAATGCCAAAATGTTATTTGTCGCACTTGGTTCGCCTAAACAAGATTATTGGATAGCAGAAAACATAGATAAATTAAAGAATATCAAAATAGCCGTTGGTGAAGGCGGGACTCTTGACAGAATTGCCCAGCCAAAACAAATAGCGCCTGAATTTATAAATAAAATTGGACTTGAATGGTTGTGGCGTTTATTTGCTAATAAAAGTCGGACTGAAGGACGCGGTAGGCTAGGTCGTTTTTGGGTCTCAGTGCCGTCGTTTATCGGTTATGTAGTAAAATGGAAGATAAAGTATGGCCAAGCGAAAAATTAAAATCAATATTTTAGACATAGTTTTTGTAGCGTGTGTTTTTGCATTTGTGGCTATTTTTATAATATCGTACAATCAAAAGCCATACTTAGGTTCAAGAAATATGTCTGTAGTTATAAAGACGACGTCGGATAGTTTGAACATTGAAGATATGTTACCGAGCGTTAGGAGTAGCGATGAAATTTTCTATAGCGGATCAAAATATCCTGTCAAGCAATCTACGTATGATATCTCTGGCTCGCCAGAAAGTTTATATATAGTAGTCGAAGGATTAGGTGACATAAAAGATAACGATTCGATTTTTAATGGGCAGAGAATATATGTTAATCAAAAAGTTGAATTAAGGGGTAATTATTTTGCCCAAGGCTATGTGGTGAAGTATTACTATGCGAATTAATTTTGACCTAAAAAACTCCAAGGTTTGGCGATCAATAGAATGGTTGTTGTTTGCCCGTCGTGAAAATCTTTTTGCCGAGTCAAAGATTCTTAAATGGCTTAGTTTTTTGAATTACGAGAAAATATCGATGGCTTTTTTTGGCTTGTCGGTTGTATTTTTTTGGTATGAAACGTTTTTTAATTATATTGCTTTAGGTTTTGTTAACGACTATAAAATGTCGGCGATATTTTTAGTTTTGTCGTTAATTTTTTGTAACAAAAAAAGATTATTTTCGACTCGACCAATTGAATATCTTATAATTTTCATTCTTATTCTTATGATTTCTGGACTTTTTGCAGCCATTATTGGATTAGAATCTGGGATGCTGATATCTGGCATCTTGCTGTTTTGTCAATTTGCACTAGCCTTTTTTGTGACCTCGGCTTATAAGAATAAAACTGCATTTTTAAACACGATATTTCTTATTTCGCTTCCGATGTTATTGGTCGGAATCTATCAGTTTTTTTGTGGAGGTAGTACCTCATCATTGTGGGTTTCTTCGAGTGAGAGCTTGATTACAACAAGAGTTTTCGGATTTTTTGGGAGCCCGAATATATTAGGAAGTGTTGCTATGGTGTTGGCTGTCGCCTCTTCGGCATTATCGGCGGAACGACATAAGTGGTATTACTTAATTTACACGGTTTTGGCTGTGTTCGTGATGGTCGTGACATTCTCGAGAAGTGCTTGGTTGGGTTTTGCGCTGGGATTAGTGATTGTATTATTTATAAAAAATTGGCGCTTCATTTCGATGGCTTTAATTGCGCCTTTAATGATGATAATCCCTAGCATTCGACAGCGTATCATGACGGTATTTAGCGCGCAATACGTGAATGATTCGGCACTAGATGGTAGAGTTTGGGCAATAAACGATGGTTTAGAAGTATTTAAGACGTCTCCGTTAACAGGAACTGGTCCAGGAACATATGGTGGCCAGACAGCGATTTATTATAATAGCCCCGTTTATTTACGTGGCATACAAAACGGTTATGTAGCCTTGCCGTACACCGATAATCAATGGTTGCAAATCATGATACAGGGAGGCTTAGTCGCTATCGTTTGCGTAGGGTTGTTTTTTACTAGTCTAATCGCAAATAATTTGAGACAATATAAAAAGAACAAAAGCTGGTTGGCGTTAGGTATTATAGCCGCTAGTGTAGCAATTATTATAAATGGTTTTATGGCCAATGTATGGGAGTTTGGAGCAGTTGCTATCATATCGGGTGGCTATCTGGGACTAGGAAATATTTATGAGTAAAAAGAAAGTAGCAATTTTGTACAGTGGTGGTCGTTATTATGGCGGTATTGAACGCTATTTGTTTAATTTATTAACCAACGCCAAAGATCCTGAAATCGAATTGGAGCTTTTGTCGCTAGGTGAGTGGAAACTGACTAAAAAACTGCGCGCAAAAGGAATTAATCCAACAATACTGAATAAACGTCGAATTAGCCCACGTACTATTGAGCTAATAGGACATTATCTTAACGCAAATCGCTTTGATTTGTTGGTCTCACAAGGTACGGTTGCTAATGCGTATGCAAGAGCGGTGTCTTTTGCGTACAAAATACCCAATCTAGTAACGATTCATTCTGTTGGTAAACACGATTACAAATTACCGATTTTGCGTGGTATATATGGATTTATTGAACTAGTAACACGTTTTCGAACTTCACATTACATCACAGTATCGCAATATCTAGCCGATAGACTTGCAAAAACAGGTGTTAGTCGCAAAAAAATCTCAGTTATTTATAACGGACTTGATTTTCCATCGCCTTCGAGCAGACCCCACAAACGACTTGTGATTGGAAGTCTGGGCCGTCTCCATCAAGTTAAGGGCTATGATATATTGATCGAGGCTTTGTCTTTGATCAAAAACAAACGTATCCGACTTAAAATAGCTGGTAGTGGTACGGAACTTGAGGCTTTAAAACAACTAGCTACTGAACTTAACGTTGCGTCGAGAGTCGAATTTGTAGGTTATCAAGAAGATAATTATAAATTCCTTGATAGTATCGACGTATATGTTCAATCATCTCGCTCAGAAGGTTTTGGGTTAGCGGTTATAGAGGCGATGTCTCAAGAGTTGCCAGTTGTTGTAACGCCAGCTGGTAGTTTACGAGAGATTGTCCACGATGGCGGTACCGGATATATTAGTAGCGATATCAAGCCGGCTGAATTGGCTGAAGCAATAGAGAGAGCACTTAGTAATGTTGCTGAGTCAAGTAAAATTGGCCAAAACGCTAGGCAATTTGTGCTTGAGAGATTTTCACTTACCGCTTGGGTTGAAGCAACCCTCGAGGTTTACAAAAAAATTGCACGATAAATTAATGTCAATGTGCTAAAATAAGTCTAAATGATTATGCCAAAATTATTTATCTTGCCACTGTTGGCCGCATTAATAACTTTTGTGGCGGTACCAGTAGTGCGACAGTTATCACAAAAAGCTGGGGCAGTTGCAAAACCCGGTGGACGACGTAAACACAAGGGTGTGGTGCCTTTGTGTGGTGGTATAGCTATATTTTTTGGTTTTTTGGTTGCCTCTTTGTTTTTGAACGAAACTTCGAACGAGATTTTTGGTTATCTGATAGGCGCATTAATAATAGTTGCGATTGGTTTTTTGGATGACATTTTCGAATTACCACCAATAGCCAAATTTTGTGGACAAATTTTGGCAACTTTGATTGTCATCGCGTCTGGAGTACGGGTAGAATTCGTCGGTAATTTAGGTAGTGGTAATGACGGGCTTTATTATTTGGGTTTTTTGTCTTTGCCGATTACTTTTTTGTGGATAATTGGCATCACCAATGCTATAAATTTTCTAGATGGATTAGATGGTTTGGCCGGTGGTATTTCGGTGATTGCTTCTTGGACGCTTGGTATCGTAGCTATGATTAGCGGAAGGTACGATGCGGCGATTTTAGGCTTTATGCTTGGTGCTGCGGCAATTGCCTTTTTGCCATATAATTTTTCAAATAATCCAAAACGTAAGGTTTTTATGGGGGATTCTGGCTCGGGATTTTTGGGCTATTCGCTCGCTGTTATATCAATTATGGGAATGACCAAGGTTGCGGCGGCCATATCAATGTTGGTTCCTATTTTAATACTTGCTATTCCAATTTTCGATACGTTATTTGCGATTGTGCGCAGACTTTTGACCGGCAAAAGTCCATTTGAGGCAGATAGAAAACACTTACACTATCTCATAAAAGAAAACGGATTAAGTGATCATCAAACTGTGTTAGCGATTTATGGAATTACCATTTTACTTAGCGGTCTGGCGGTTTATTCGACCCAAGTTGAGCCAGGAAAGTTATGGACTGTATTTATGTTAGCGATTATTTTGTTTTTGTTATTTTTGTGGCGATTTGGTATTTTGCAACGCAAGCCAAAAGTAAGTAGGTAAAGTCTATGGCAGAAAAACAACGATCAACCAAGCGTCAGCGGGAGTTATTAAACTTTGTTGATAGTTTTATTCAAGGGCACGGCTATGGCCCAAGTTATCGTGAAATTATGCGTGCGCTTAATTACAAATCTGTCTCAACTGTGGCAATACATATAGAGGGGCTAATAGCTAGTGGGTATTTGCAAAAAAAAGACCGCTCTGCACGTTCGCTAGAGGTTGTGACGACTCGCTTTTCGGACGAAAAAGCCGGTGCCAAGGTGTTAGCTAGTCAAGAAAAATGGCTTGTCGAGATTGTCCAAAACAAATTTAATGATTTTAAAAAATATTCTGACCCCAAATTGTTAGACGAAGTTTATGTGCTTGTGGGTAGTCTCAAAATTTTAGGTTTAGACGGTGCTTATGTGGCGATGAAAGCCAAGTTGTTGGATTATTTAAAGAGTAAATAATCAACTGTTGATAAAAACAGCGGTGACGTATATAATATCTCTCGTATTCCGGAGTAGCTCAATGGTGGAGCAAGAAGCTGTTAACTTCGAGGTTGCCGGTTCGAGTCCGGCCTCCGGAGCCAAGCATAAGCACTTTCCAAAAGGAAGGTGTTTTTGCTTTGCGGTATAGAT
>CAYXMZ010000020.1:0-14657 GCA_964466345.1 uncultured Saccharimonas sp. (SeqCode) | reverse complement strand
GGAAGAATAACGCAGTAGGTAATGATGGTGGAGCAGGAAACTATATATATCAAGGACATATTAGCGATAATCCAAGTAGCGGTTTGCCTGCTAGTGACAATGATACTAATAGTAATTACGGTGAAAGTACTTACAGTAACTCAACTGTTGGTGTAAATAATAAACGCACTCTAACCCTAACCAACGGCGAAGTTATATGGGATTTGAGTGGTAACGTATGGGAGTGGACTCAGGGAGAAGCTACAGGTAGTCAGCCGGGGTTATCTACTGACGCGTCTTTTGTGTGGCGTGAATGGAATACTCCTGGTTTAATCCAGAACGGCTTTCCAACGAAATCCATGCCATCTTCTACAGGCTTACCGATTACGTGGTCCAATGCTCATGGGGTCGGAAATTTATATAGCAACTATAATAACCAAACGTCCACTTATGGCTTCGCTCGCGGATCCGCCTGGGGAGATTATGCTTCTGCTGGTGTGATGCAGCTTCGCTTGGACTACTCTCCAGAGTCCAGCTATTCATACGTGGGTTTTCGTATCGCTGCTCAAGCCAGTACTGTATCTAAAATTAACGTTTCTATAACATACGGTTCTCCTAGTAGTACAGTATCAAGCTCAATTTATTATGAACCACCTTGTCAAACTGGGTACGTCCTTGTTCCTGGTAGTAAAACTTACGGTACTACCGATTTTTGTGTAATGAAATACGAAGCAAAACAAAGTGGAGGTGTGGCTGTATCGACTGCAGATGGTACTCCGTGGGGCGGAATGAATTATGATATGGCCGTTACCAATGCTCGAACGGCTTGTGCTAATTGCCACCTTATAACTGAAGCTGAATGGATGACGATTGCACAAAATATATTAAAAGTTCCTGCTAATTGGAGTGATGATGGCGATACGGTTCATCAGGTTGGTACTGGAACGCTTTATGTAGGTCACTCCGACGGGAGTCCCGCTAGTGCTCAGGCTGCTAATACAGACGACACTCTCGGCTATCAAGGAACTGGCCAGACTAGTGGTAACCAAAAACGTACTCTTGTTTTGAGTAATGGTGAGGTGATTTGGGATATGTCTGGTAATTTGACCGAGTGGACTACCGGAACAATAAATAAACAAAAGCAGCCTGGTTATAGTAGAGACTCTGCTTATTCTTGGCGAGAATGGAACAACCCTTCTCTTCTTATGAACGGCTTGCCTTATCTTTCTCAGCCTCAATCTACGGGAGTTTCTGGTGTAGCCTGGAGGTCATCGGCTGGAGTGGGTATGATTTACTCAAACTATACAGATAAATCAAAACGAGGTTTTTTGCGCGGAGGTTCTTATAACACAACTGCCGCTAGAGCAGGAATTCTTATGCTTGGCTTAGACCCAGAATTGACAAGTAGTAGTCCAACGCGTGGTTTTCGGGCAACCTACACCTTACCGGTTACCTCGCCTAATTAATTAATATTTAGGTGTTATACTAGTCTTATGTCGAAATTATTTAGAAAAATACGAGCCAGGTTTTTTCTTCCGCCGTCCTACGTGACGTTGGACACTAGTAATAGTGAACAAAAACAGAATACTTTGGTACTTCTTCATGGCATAGGAGCTGATTCAGCAACTTTTAAGCCTCTTATAAATATTTTATCAGATGAAAATTATCGTATAATTACGCTAGATTTACTCGGTCATGGTAAGTCACCCCAACCAAATATAGAGTATAATGTTAATAATTATGCCCGATCTATACGCAAAACGTTACGTAGCTTGCGTGTACGGGGTAGGATTATTTTGGTCGGTCACTCAATGGGTGCAATTATTGCAGCTCATTATGGACGAAAATATCGTCGTCAAGTATGCGCCGAGTTTTTAGTCAGTATGCCACTTTATCCACGTAATGTAGATTTCCACACGTTATTATCACGTCGCCAGACAGACGTATACATCAAGGCGTATGAATTGTTGCTTGCAAACAAAGAATTTACCATCCGTGTTAGTCGTAAATTGCGTGAGCTACTTCAAATTACCAGCGGTATTAAAGTTACACAAATGAATTGGAATGTTTTTGAATCATCATTAAGACGCACTATAATGGAACAAAACACTTATGAAGATATAAAGAAAACGCGAGCCATACCTATATCGGTAATCTACGGTAGTGTTGATGAATTCTTAGTTTCGAGAAACATAAAAAAACTAGGTAAATTACTAAATGTTAAAGTCAAGCAAGTAATTGCTGCAAATCATATTTTTAGTTTTCGGTTGGCAAGAGAAATTCGTCGTCAACTTGCTGAATTTTCGTAATTTTACAATTTTTTGAGATTAATGATTTACAAACTAGGACCTACTTAGTACAATTAAGCATAAGATGAATGAAAAATGGGTGGATTTTGAACGTTATCAAAGAGCGGCAAATTATTTGTCGGTAGCACAGATTTTCTTGCAAAACAACTTTTTATTAGAAAGACCCCTAGCAGCAGAGGACATCAAACCTAGGCTTTTGGGGCATTGGGGTTCTTGCCCGGGCGTAAACATGGCTTATTCTCATGTTAGTTATATGGCAAAAAAATATGGCCAAGAAGCTATGTTTGTATTGGGTCCAGGACACGCGTTCCCTGCTTTGCAAGCCAATCTATTTCTTGAAGGTACTTTAGGTGAATTTTATCCGCAAGCAACGCAAAATTTTAGCGGCATAAGTTATCTTTGTCGTCAGTTTAGTTGGCCTTATGGATTTCCTAGCCATAGTAATCCAGCTACTCCGGGTGTAATACTAGAAGGCGGTGAGCTTGGCTATTCTTTATCCACTTCTTATGGAGCGGCTCTCGATAACCCAAATTTAATAGTCGCTTGTTTAGTTGGTGACGGTGAAGCCGAAACTGGTCCAGCTGCTGGTTCCTGGCATATAAATAAAATAGTCGATCCACGCACGAATGGTACGGTTTTACCAATATTACATCTGAATGGTTACAAGATTTCTGCTCCTACGGTTTTTGGTCGAATGAACGACGATGAACTAAAGGCATTGTTCTGGGGATATGGTTATGAACCACGAATTGTAAGCGGAGATAATCTTGATGAACAAATGACCGACGCTATGGATTGGGCGCATGAATTAATATGGAGCATCAAAAAATCCTCATCAGTCGTCACAGCTCCTCGTATGCCAATGATAATTATGCGCACACTCAAGGGTTTTAGCGGTGTCAAAGAATTAAATGGCGAAAAAATTGAAGGTAATTGTCTTTCTCATCAAGTCGTGCTAACTGAAGCTAAAACAGACCCTGAACAGCTTCGTTTGCTTGAGCAATGGTTGCGCTCTTATAAAATTAATGAACTTTTCAATCGCGAAAAAGGCTTTGGTGAATTTGTTAATAATATTATCCCTGAAGGCGACGCTCGTTTGGGTATGACTAAACACGCTTTGGGTGGAGAAGCGGTCTATAGACCACTTAAACTGCCAGACGCCAATAAGTTTGCAGAAGACGCTGAAAAACCTGGAACAATTGGCTCTAGTAATATGATTCGAGCCGGTCTATATCTTAACGAAGTTTTTAAACTAAACGCCGATAATTGCAACTTTCGTTTGATGTCGCCAGACGAAACCTACTCAAATAAGTTAAATGCCGTATTCTCGACTGTTAAACGTGGTTGGATCTGGCCTAAAGAACTATGGGATAAGGATTTGGCTGATGACGGTCGTGTAATGGAAATGCTCAGCGAGCACAACCTACAAGGTTTAGCTCAGGGTTATGTTTTGACCGGTAGACACGCTATCTTTGCTAGTTATGAAGCCTTCGTTCCGATCGTTGGTAGCATGATGGATCAATACGCTAAGTTTTTGCGTCAAGCTACTGAAGTAAGCTGGCGCGGTGAATTTCCATCTCTAAATTACATATTGACTAGTAGTGGCTGGCGGCAAGATCACAACGGTTTTAGTCATCAGAATCCAGGCTTTATTGATGACGCATTACACCGTAATAGCAATCTTGTTAACGTATTTTTTCCGCCAGATGGTAATACAACTTTGGCGGTACTCAAAAATATGCTTAGTTCAACGTGCCAAATTAACTTATTAGTAGCTGGTAAAACTCAAGAACCACGTTGGCTTACTCCAGAACTTGCCCAAAGACAACTCGAGCAAAGTATGATGATTTGGGATTTTGCTAGCGATCAAAATCCAGATGTAATCTTGATGGGCGTTGGAGATTATCCGACAAAAGAGCTTTTAGCTGCGATAGATTTGTCCAAAAAAGAATTTCCTGATGCAAGGTTAAGATTTGTTAATGTTAGCTCACTGACCAGCAACGGCGCTACGCATGGAATTGGTTTAAGCAGTGACTATGTTGATAAACAAGAATTTTTCAACGCAGTTACTACGAATAAGCCAGTTATAGCAAGTTTCCATGGTTATCCTGACACACTAAAATCTATCTTGTTTAATTATGTTGCTAATCCAGAGAGATTCGATGTGCGTGGATATGTCGAGCAAGGCAGTACAACAACACCATTTGATATGCATGTCCGTAATCAGACAAGTCGTTACCATATTGTCATCGCTATATTTAGCCGTTTGCTTGAGCTAGGGCGTATACCCCGTAATCTAGGTGAGGAAATTATCATTAAATATCGTCGAAAAATCATTGATAATACCGAATACGTAAAACGTAATGGTGTTGATATGCCTGAAATTGATCGCTGGCAATGGGGTGTCTGATAAAATAGGATAATGAAAGTACTTAACGGTTCCGAATTAGCGGGTTTTATTAAAGAGCGTCAAGCTCGACAAGTCAGATCTTTGAGACAGTCAAGAAATGTTTTTCCGAAACTAGCTATTGTTTGCACTGATAATAATCCAGTGACAGAAACGTATCTACGACTTAAAAAATCTTATGGAGAGGATATTTTAGTTGACGTTGAGGTTTCTCGACCAAACGACGAAGAATTACTTGCTAAAATTGATGAGCTGAACAATGATTTAAAAATACAGGGCGTCATCATTCAATTACCACTTGCTGATCCAAACCTAACAGAGCGGGCTTTGTCAAAAATTAATCCCAAAAAAGATGTTGATGCGCTAAATCCGGTTACTACTCAATTTACCTCAGCCACAGCCAAAGCGATTGATTGGTTGCTAGGCGGTTATAATGTGGATTTGAATTATAAAAAAATTGTCATAGTTGGCCAGGGTCGTTTAGTCGGAGCGCCACTTATTGAATTATGGCGAACTGCTGGTTATGACATAACTGTGTGCGATATTGATACACCGAACTTGGATGCAGTAACGCTTGAAGCGGATGTCCTGGTGACAGCTACGGGTGTAGTAAACTTGATTTCTAGTGCCATGATAAAGTTAAATGCCATAGTAGTAGACGCTGGAACATCTTGTGAGAACGGAAAAATAGTTGGAGACTTGGCAGAAGATGTGCGTCAACGTGATGATTTAACAATAACACCTATCAAAGGGGGAGTCGGCCCTTTGACGGTAGCGGCGTTGTTTGATAATTTGATTTTAGCTAGCACGCCAACGAATTAAACTAATATGTTACAATGATAGCCATGAAAAAGAGAATAACCTTTAGTATTGTTATACCAACTTTAAATGAAGAAAAACGGCTACCCTTATTGCTCGAAGATTTATCTCGTCAGAGCTGGAAGGATTTTGAAGTTATACATGTTGATTGCGGTTCGACCGACCAAACTATTGCCAAATCAAAGCAATTTAAGGAAAAATTAAATCTTAAAATTATCGAAAATTCTCCAAAAGGTGTTTCAGCTCAACGTAATCGTGGCGCCGAAGAATCAAAAGGTGCTTGGATAATTTCGATGGATGCCGACAATCGTTTGCCGAGCTATTTTTTAACAGGTTTGCAATACAGAATTGAACGAACCGAGAAGTTGCCTCGTAAAAGATTTGACGTTTTTTCAACTTTGATTCATCTTAATGTTGAGGACGCAAAGGAATCTGAGAACCGTATTGCGATGAATGCTATAAACTTTTTCTTGCGAACCAGTAGTTTAACCGAACGACCAGTAGCTTTTGGTTCGATGCTTGGTTTTCGTCACCGAGTTTTTAATAAAGTTCGGTTCAACGAACAAAGCAAGATGGCCGAAGATACAGTTTTTGTTAAAGAGTGTATTAGATACGGTTTTAAATATATTATGCTTGATGAGCCGACTTACGCTTATTCGATGCGTCGCTATAACAAAAATGGTATTCTCAAAATGGCCGCAAATGGGTTAGTTGTCCATCTCCACAACCAAATAACAGATGACGATTTTACGAAAAAAGATTTCGGTTATACCATGGAGGGAGGCGACTTTTATGACTCCATTAGTGATAAAAAATCAAAAAGACGCAAAAAATAACTATTTATTAAGAGTTTCTTTTACGCGTTGAACAACCTGACGTGGGGTTAGATTAGCTTTTACTATATAACTACTGACGCCGAGATCTTTGAGGTCGGTGGGGGCTTCTTCTTCTCCGGTATTAGTCAAAACAATTACCGGCGTGGTTTTACCCCACGCTTCTTTACGAATTTTTTGCAGTGCTTCTACCCCGTTAAGCTTTGGCATTTGTAAGTCTAGCAAAATTATGTCGGGCGAAAACGATTTCACGAGGTCGATTCCGCGACTGCCGTTATCAGCAATTTCTACTTCAAAACCAGCTGCCTCGAATTTCATTCGATACATTTGGCTGATAACTTGGTCGTCTTCAATAATTGCAATTTTAGTCATAAATTTCTCCATTAACATTTTACCACGAAAGAACAAGACGACTATATATTGACATTAGTCATATAAAGTGGTATAATTAGTGAGTTATTTGACTATAACTTTTAATCCAACAGAGGTGAAATATGGCTAGTAGTGAGTGGGTTGCCCCAAAAGACTACAAGATAGATTCCGAAAAGGAAGTAGCTGAGTTGGTGTCTGAAAAAAATATAAATACGATAATTGACCCAATTGACTATGTTGCAGAAGATCTATTTGAACTTTATAATCCCGATAAAATAGATAACCCTAAAGCTAGGGCGCAATTCTGTGCAGAAGTTAAAAACCAAGGCGTGAAATATGGTCGATGGTTTCATTATTCTTACGATAATTCGTTGGTGCGTTTTCCGGAGGAAGAAGAATATTACAATCTTAGAACTTTTCGTAATCGGAATCTAATTACATATGACGAACAGCGAAGATTAAGAAAAAATAAAATCGCCGTCTTTGGCTTAAGTGTTGGCAGTAATATAGTGGACAGTGCCGTACAAACTGGTATTGGTAATGAATATTTACTTTTTGATCCAGACAGACTTAGTCCCACTAACCTCAATAGAATTAGGGCTAATATGGGACATATAGGATTACAAAAAACAACCGTGGCTGGTCGTAAAATGGCAGAGCTAGACCCTTATATAGCGCAACAACACTTTGTTGATGGTTATAATCAAAATACGGATGATATTTTATTTAACGAAATGCCAGACATTATAATTGAAGAGGCTGACGATGTTGAAGTAAAAGCTCGAGTACGTCGCATAGCTAAAAAGCTTGGTATCATGGTATTGACCGTTGGAGATATTGGAGACAAACTGGTCCTTGATGTTGAAAGGTATGACCAAGAAAACGTAGAACCCTTTAATGGTAAGATTTCAGCAAAAGAGTTTGAAGCCCTGGTTGAAGATAAAAGTAAAATTTCTAACAAAGACAGAGAAACTATGCTAATGAAAATGCTAGGATTAAAAAATATGTCAACGAGATTAATAGATTCTAGTATGGTGCGTAATATAGAGCTAGCTGGTTTTCCTCAGCTTGGTACTACTGCCGCTATGGGGGGTGTTGCAGTCGCAGTAGCTATGAGAGATATATTGTTAGATCGTAAAGTTAATTCAGGCACGAGAGTTGGGGATATTAGGAAAATTGTAAAATCAGGAAAGCCGACGACTATTGTTGAAACAGTAGATACTATTAAACGGTTTATTAAATATAGGAGAAATAATGGTTAACGTAAAAGAGATTGGCGCAGAAACGCTTAAGCCATTAGTCGAGCTTAATGTCGAAAATAGATCGATGGATCAATTCGAAATCCCTCGTCAAAATGCTGATTATGTCATAGAACACTCAGTTGGATTTAATGATAAACCAGAGATTGCTGTGAAAGCACAACAACTTCAGGGCAAATGTTATTCAGAATATGGCTATGTTGATAGAACTGCCTTATTGGATGACGGTAGGCTTGTGCCAGAATTAGATAGCTCACGCGATAACGAAAGTGGAGAAATAACAGTCAATTATTTATTGGCACGTAGAAACGACAAAGCAATAAACGAGGCTGGAGCCACTCTACGTCTTATAGACGTTGGAGAAAATAGTAGTTTTGAAAATCTACCAACATACAAATATTTTAAAGGCGACTTTAGTGATCTAGCAAAAGTAAAACTAAATAATCTAGTTGACTTGTACGGAGCAAAAGCGATACGAGAGATAGCGGCGCTTGGTTCTGAACGTCACGACATAAAGGGTTCTTATGAACTAATGAGAGCAGTCATGCAAAACTCACTTATCAAAGCAGAACGTGACAGCTGCCGTGAAGTTTATCTAGCCTCGCTGACGAAAGTTTCATTGGGTCCAATAAGGAAATTTGCTGGGTCATCTGCCATCGAAGTTTTGAGAGAACCAATTCTGGTACACGCTGGAGATTTTCGTCAAAACGAGGTTTTTGTCACGCCGGTTCTGATTGATCCCAACAAGGCTTTGGATGGTTTTTTGGACGAGATAGAATCGGCGGAGAGAAATACCGATATCGTAAGGCTTGTACAAAAGATAAATTTTTTGATCGATGGATTATCGAGAGAACAAATTAGTAAACGTGTCGTTAGATTTTTAGATAGAATTAACTAGTATTAGCTTAAGTGTAATATAATAAGATTATGTTAAACATAATCATTTTAGTCGCAAGCTTTATAGTGTGTCTAATGGTTGGTATCTTAGTAGTGTCTTGTGGCCTACGAGATAAAAAAGTTCTAGTTTACGTTTTGCTTACTTTTTGGCTATTAGTTTTGAGTGTTTCGAATTTTCTGTCGTTACAAGTTGGTAATAATCAATTGCTTTACGTACGCGGTGTTATGGTTAGTTCAAGTATTGTAGTTTATCTTGGTTATATATTGATACAGACATTAAAAAAGAAAAAGAAAGATAAACCAATTTATAAAGACCCTTTGTTATACGTAACGATTTTCGTAATAGCTATTGATTGCACGGACTTGCTATTTTCTGCCGTATTGCCGGGAACACCTCCTCGACCTATTGTTGGTTATGGTCTGTTTATCTACTTTGCTCATTTTATTGCTACGCTTTCTATGGCTATTAGACGGTTGCTTATAGATATGAAAGTTGCTCGAACCAAGCGCGAGAAAAACCAATATTCTTTGTTGATATTAGGGTTTGTGCCGACGGTTGTCTTGGTGCCTATAACCAGCTTTTTACTACCTAGGATTGGAATAACGGAGACAGTAGCGTTCACTCCTTTCTATGCAGTATGGTTTGCGCTTCTGGTTGGTTATGCAATAGTAAAACACGGATTATTTGATGTTCGTAGGGCGGTAGTTAGAACAGTAGCTTATGTATTATCTGTTTCTGTGTTGTCGATAACCTATTATTGCTTAGTTTATGTGGTATCGTTCACGTTTTTTAAAGACAACTTTACTTCGTCATCGAGCGTGAGTTTTATAAATATTGGTTTAGTCTTATTGCTCGCATTATTGTTCCAACCAATTAAACATTTTTTTGACCAGGTAACGAACAGCGTTTTTTATAAAGCCAGTTATAAGACAGAAGATTTTTTTGCTCAAGTAAATAAGATTTTATCAAATACAAATGATTTACGTAGTTTATTGGAAAGAGTGTCTAACGAGATTGCTCAAACCTTAAAAAGCGAGCAGGCGTTCTTCTTTGTGAATGTTGACGAAGAACATTATGTTACGGCTGGTACTGATGACTACGAAAAGATACCTCGTTATGACATAGCCTGTTTAAGTAAAAATTTGAATGATAATAATGTAATAATTACATCATTATTGAAAGAAGACGATGAAATACGTAAAATTTTATTGACTTATAAAATTGAAATAATAATGCCGCTCATGT
Source organism: uncultured Saccharimonas sp. (SeqCode) (assembly GCA_964466345.1). GTDB lineage: Bacteria > Patescibacteriota > Saccharimonadia > Saccharimonadales > Saccharimonadaceae > UBA1547. Next base: position 4,536 of record CAYXMZ010000020.1, on the reverse strand, counting down.
ATAACCGTGAGATTTTTGGGTATTTATTTTTAGGAGAGCACTTAACTTCTGGCTACGCTAGCAGAGATATTGAAGCTTTAAGAGCTATATCTAATAGCTTAGTTGTTGGTATTCGTAGTGCCTTGATTGTTGAAGAGATAAAAGACCTCAACGCTAGTTTGCAAGAACGTATCAAGGATGCCACTGAGGAGTTACGACACAAAAATAACCAGTTAAGACAAATCGATCGCATTAAAGACGATTTTGTCAGCATTGCCTCTCATCAGTTACGTACGCCACTGACTGGCATCAAAGGCTATATAAGCATGATATTAGAGGGTGATGTAGGTAAAATTACTAGTCGTCAGCGTGAGTTCTTAAATCAAGCCTTTGTGTCAAGTGAACAAATGGTGCGCTTGATTAACGATTTTTTGAACTTGTCTCGTTTGCAGAGCGGTAAGTTTGTAGTTGAAAAACAACAAAAAGATCTTAGCCTAATTGTTCAACAAGAGATTGAAACTTTGATAACTAGTTCTAAATCTCGTGGTATGAAACTAGTTTTTAAGCAAAATCCTGAGAAATTTCCTCTCGTGTGGGTAGATGAAGATAAAATTCGCCAAGTTGTGATGAATTTTACCGATAATGCTGTTTACTACTCTGCCGACAATAGTAAAATTTATCTTGATTTGACGCTGGACGGTAATGACATAGTGTTCACAGTAAAAGATAGTGGTATTGGAGTACCGAAAAAAGATCAGTCGCGACTATTCACTAAATTTTTCCGAGCGGACAATGCTCGTCGCCAGAGACCAGATGGTACTGGTGTAGGATTGTATTTAGCAAAAAAGGTAATTATTGCCCACAAAGGTAAGCTCATATTTGAATCCAAGTTAGGTAAGGGAAGTACTTTTGGGTTTAGATTACCTAATATGTCAGATGGAACCACCGTTAGCGACAGCGATAATCTCGGCGATAATTAAGGCAATAGCAGCGATTACCAACACAACCTTTACGACACGTTTGACTTTTGTGTTGTTTTCGAACCACCATTGTTTGAAAGGACTTCGACTCACGGCTTCAATTCGAGTTATCGTAGGTCTTTCAATAGATGCATTTTCACCAGAATAAGACTTGTTGCGCTTTTTCTTGTTTTTATTCTTGCTCATAATTCAATTTTATCATTAAAAATAAAAACAAGAATACCCCTTGTGTAAAAACAAGGGGTATTCGGGGCCTGAATCGCTTCAGATAAATATTTGGAGCGGTCAGACTCTACATTTTAGCTAATTGACGACGGCTGGTAATGTAATAGCCAAGGCTAGTTACAATTGCGCCAAGTCCGATAACTGCCAAAACGTTTTCAGTAGCACCGGTTTGAGGCAACTCAGATGGTTCATCTGGTGTCGGGCAAGTTTTGGTGATTTTAACTTCGGCTGGATCGGTTTTTGTACCGTTGTTGGTACGAACCGAAGCAGTGTTGGTTAATTTATTTTCACCACAACTTAACGCATCGTTAGGAGCAACTTTAGCTGTGAATTTGACGTAAGCAGCAGCACCGGCTTTGTAGTTGCCGATGTTAATACCACCAGTTGTGACGATATTATCGCTAACTTTTAGCCCATTTGGGTTTGTCGAATTCACTAAGTAAGTTGTACCTTTGGTATAACTCAATCCAGTTGGTAAAACATCACTTATAACCACGTCGTTTTGAGTAGTTGAACCAGTGTTTTTATAGGTGATTAAGAAATCAACACTATCGCCAGGATTTACCGCAATGTTTTCTGTCCAAGCGCTAGCTCCGCTTTTGCGAACTTGCTTAGAGACAGTAAAGTTTGGTTGATCGGCTTTAACACGGAAAGTGACATAACCAGCATATTCGTTACAGCCAGGTATAATACCATCAAGAGCATTATAACCAAGCGTTGCACCAGTAGTGACGATATTGTCAGACAATGTAGCGCCGTTTGTTGCACCAAAGTTGTGTATCGTGGCAGAGCCAGGAACAAAACGAAGGGCGATATCTCCACCTGTAGTGTTAGAAAAACTAATGTTATCCCAAACTGCATTAGGAGTAGCGTTGTCTGCACCGATATAACCTACGGCCGTTGCGTTACCGTTATTAGTAACAACAGCTGGTACGTCGGCTTTGACATATGCACCATGAGCCACGCCTGTACCATTAAAGTTGGTACCGTTTAGGCTACTCGAGGCATTGTTGTGGTAATAAACATACACTACATACTCGTGACCTGCGGTTAAGCTGATAGAGTCGGCGTAAGTTTCGTTACCTGCATTGGCTTCACGAACCTGTACGAAGTTTCGTTCGTCACCATGAGAAGGGTTGTTTGTTATTGAGTTAAATGTTACGTGGTCGGCTGGGTTTTCAATCGTATAAGTTGGACGATCTGGACCCCAAGCAACCAACGCTGTTGGAATAGCTACCACTGCAAACAAACTGGTTATAATGGCCAATGTTCGCTTTGGAAGCTGGCGTAATTTAGAAAGTAAATTTTTCATTATACTTCCTCCTTATCTCACTTTTTTTTAAATATTGAAAGTGAATTAAAATTAATAAAAATTTATTGCCAAAATGATTGATGTCAAATTTTTAAACATTAAAAATCAGATTATTACAAATGCGTGTATAAGATATGGGTTACGGGAAACTACCGTTACCTTGAGAGCTAAAAAGCTCAATCAAAAGTAGGATAGTTTCCCGGAAAAATGTAGGGATGGTTCCTGATGAAAAACATCAGAAACCATCCGGTAAGCCAGGGTCGCCTTCATTAGCGCCTTCTTCTTCCCCTTCAGCAGGAGAAGGATTGGCGCCAGTTTCTGGCTCAGGGATTATATATCCCTGGTTTCCGCCACTAGCGGGAGGGGTTGCTCCAGGGGCTGTTAGACCAGATTCAGAACCTGGACGAGATATGATGGAATCAACGATACCGTTGTTTCCAATCACTTCGTTGATCGGGTCCTGAGGAGCTGATTCCACTGGTTCCGTCACAGTGACGGGTGGCTTTTCGCCAACGCCACTGTCGGTGGTGCTATCGGTCCCTGGTCTTTGGTAGTCCTCCTTGTTGGGAGACTTGGGCTGGAGACTATTATCGGTCGGCCCTTCCGGTATTTCTGACGGTTGACCTGGGAATACTAGATTCCCACATCGAGCCAGAATTCCGAAAATATTGCCGTCGGCATCAATTATCTCAATGCCTTTTCTGTCCTCGCCCGCTACGCCTTCGGCATAGGCCATAGTCGTACCAGATATACCGGTATTGTATGAACTTGCTGAAATAGTAACAGGTTCGATGCTTCGGGCTGTTTCAGCCCAAACTGTGAGTTGTTCGACAAGCTCTTGAGCTTTATCGTTGGCCCATAGCTTACCATCGGACGCTGCGTCGTACAAGGTTGTCTCGTCGACGCTGTCCTTGTGCAACAGCACTTCAGAGACTCTTGCCAGTGTGACCGGATCGGTTTTAACCTGGTTAATCCAAGTTTGTACCGCTTCAGCCGCGCTAGTGTCATCGGTGGCGTTGTATATGGCTTCCACTGGCGGGGTGAAATTATACCCCTCGTGGTCGCCATAGGCCATTTGCCAACTCTCTTCTTGCTCTTGTTGAGCAATTACGGCTGGTCTTTCAACATTTGGTGTCTCGGCTTTTTCAAACCAGACACCAATTCCGACCAAAAACCCGGCTGATAACAGAGTAAACACTGTAAACAGTGTTACCCAAAATCTCCGCCGAGCGGTCGGGTCGTGGTGCTCTTCATCAACGATACCTTCGTCGTTGATGACCTCCGTATCCTTAATGAAAAAGATACACAGGATTGTGACAACAGAGAACACCACTGGTATCCATTGCTGCCACACCGTAGCCTGTATGGCTACAAAAGTAGCTGTACAGGCTAAAACTACGGCTATTATGGACAGGAGGTGAATCCTCCTGTCCTTGACTAGCCATGCTATAAAAAACAGCACGGCTATTCCAAACAAAATAGCAGGTAACACAACGATCACCCCCTTCAGGGTTGTCCTATTGTCCTAAAAGGCGAGCTAAAAAGCCCCCCTTTCCTTTTACCTTTACTCTGTAAAGGTATGGGTCTTCCGTTTCTTCTCCCTCTTCTTCAAGGGAAGCTTCAAGGGAAGCGAAAAAATCTTCTTCGCCGGTTATCCCAGTTGTTTTCATTAACCGGTCTAACAGGTTGGGTGGTGCTGGGGGTTTTGGTAGGGGATCCTCTAAATGAGGCTCCAATATGGCGAGATATTCGCTATATCCCTCTACTTTGGTGACTAGTTCGCCTAGTCTTTTTTTGCAATTGGCTATGACGTCATTGCTCTGGTTGAATACCATTGCTCTGTTGTCGCTTTTCCATGAAGAGCCTACGCTCTCCATGGCATCGTCAACTATCGACGATATTTTTTGCATCAGAGATTCAAAAGTCTCCTCTGCCGGTTCTTTTTTAACCATTTTTTCTCCCTCCGTCAAAATACATTTAAAATATATAAAAACAGGGGAGAATCCCCTGATTAAAAAGGGGTTTCCCTGGCACAGTTAC
>CAYXMZ010000019.1:0-14900 GCA_964466345.1 uncultured Saccharimonas sp. (SeqCode) | reverse complement strand
ATCTTCTGACGCACCACCAAGTTCTTCCATGCTACTTATAAGCACATCTCGTGGACGAGCACCGTCGGCCGGACCAACAATTCCTCTATCCTCCATTGTTTCAATCAGACGCGCAGCACGAGCATATCCGACACGTAGACGTCTTTGCAATAAACTGGCGCTAGCTTTGCCACTGTCCATTACTACTCTTACAGCGTCTTTATACATAGCATCGTCATCACCACCGTCAAAATCCATCACGACACCACCCTTGCCATTTAGTTGTACTGGCTGAGCCACAACCTCGTCATTATATTGTGGCGGTGATTGCTCGCGCAAATAATCAGTCACTTTGCTCAACTCTCCATCAGTCACTAAGGCGCCCTGAATACGTTTTGGCTTACTCATCGCAGCCGTTAGATACAACATATCACCTTGCCCTAGTAGCTTTTCGGCACCACCTTGGTCCAAAATAATTCGACTCTCAATTTGTGAAGCAACAGTAAAAGCAATTCGTGCCGGAATGTTTGCCTTGATAAGCCCAGTAATTACATTAACCGAAGGTCGCTGAGTTGCTAACACTAAATGAATACCTACTGCACGAGCCTTCTGAGCCAAACGCACTATTAACGCTTCGGCTTCGCGTGAAGCGGCCATCATCATATCGGCCAGCTCATCAATAACTATCACTATATAAGGCATACCGCCATTTTCGTGCTCTTGGGGTGAACCCTCTTCGTCTTTAATAGTAATCTTACCACGACTCGAATTAATTCTTTGATTATAGCTCTTGATATCCTTAACTTTATGTTCAGCAAACAACGTATAGCGTCGTTGCATCTCTGTCACAGCCCACTTAAGCGCACTGATTGTCTTGTCGGGTTCAGTAATTACTGGAGTTAATAGATGAGGAATTTTCTCATAAAATGCCATTTCGACCTGTTTTGGATCGACCAAAATTAGTTTCATATCGCTAGGACTATTATGATATAGCAAACTAGCCAACATTGTATTTATCATCACTGACTTACCAGCACCAGTTTGACCAGCTATCAAAAGGTGTGGCATCTTGTTTAAATCACCCACAATTGCATCACCAGCAATATCTTTACCAATAGCAAAAGCCAATGGCTCTTTATCGTCAGCCCAACGACGACTAGTTATAACTGAATGTAAACGAACGTCAGCTGGTTTGCGGTTTGGAACCTCAATACCAACGGCTCGTTTACCAGGTATTGGTGCTTCTATGCGTAGACTCTGAGCCGCCAAATTAAGTGCGATATTGTTTTCTAAAGCCGTAATACGCGTTAATTTAACCCCGCTTGGTGGACGTAACGTAAACTGCGTAACACGTGGACCAATGTTGGCCCCTTCCATTTCAACGTCAATATCAAATTCACTCAAAGTATCTTTAATAACCATGGCATTTTGTTGTACATCACCAGCATCGGCCGGCGATTGTTTGTCCTCGAGTAAATCAAGACTCGGAGCTTTCCAATTAGGATCGCTGACTGTCACTAAAGCGGTCTGATCTTCCGCCTTTTCATAAGCATTGGTCAAACGCGTACTGGATTTTTTAGTATTATCACTAGAATCCATCATCGGCACACTAGCATTAAGTTTAAATTTAACTGGTGTAACAATTTTATCGGCAGACGAAGCGTTGCGCATTACTTTAACGTTAGCATCACGCTCGCTAACTTCACGACGATTAAGTTCAACTAACTTTTTTATGACCATAAATGGAGATACGCGAAAAACAAACAACAGGGTTATCGCTATAAGTAGTATATAAATAAAAACAGCTACAGGTGGGCTAACCAAAGCTAAAGCCCCTTGATCTATAAAATCACCTAATAATCCGCCAGTGGTTTGACCCTGTTTGTTGTGCAGTAATCCAAATAAACCACTAAACCAAATAATCAGTAGTAGAATTGATATCTTAAACGCCATCCCCACTTGGTTATCTTCGTTTCGAAATATTTCTATTGCCAGAAAAATAAAAATCAACGGTACGATATATACACTATAGCCAATTGCTTGAAGAACACTGTAATACATCGTCTCCAGTACAGGACCGCCTGCGTTAAACCAGGCTACGACCATAAGAATTGAAATAGCAATCAACAGCAAAGCGCCAACTTGAGACCAAAAGCCTTTGGGCAAAACACTTTTAGGCGAAGCCTGCTTGGTGTTACTTTTGGTTTTTTTGTTAGAAGTAGATTTTTTCTTTTTTGCCATAACTTATATTATATGCGTTAGAACAACATTAATTGTAGCACAATTTACTACGTTTTGCAAGTTTACTGCTTACGTTTAGTATTCGCGACGATCAAATCGAGCTAAAGATTTATAATCTTCATCAATTTTGACATTCGCCTTTGGAATAATATTAGGCTTAGTAGGTTGAGGCGATGTGTACACTGGCTTAGCCAAACTAACTTCGTTTATAACTGGTATGATAATAGGTGTACGACGAGTCTTGTCGTACAAAATGCGCGTCACTTCATCTTTAATCTCTTTTTTTACTACGTCAATATCAACTGTACGATTAGAGAACGAGTAAGCCACTTTTTGTTTGAGATACTGACGAATCAACATCATTAATTCCTCGCTATCACGCAAATAGATAAATCCTCGGCTAATAATATCTGGGCTAGTCAATAAACGCCCAGTTGAGCGTTGAATTGTCAGTACTACCACAAATATACCTTCCGATGCCATATGGATACGATCCTTTAGCACTACTTCAGAAACAATCGCGCCATTGTCATCGTACATTATTCCACCAACATTAACTCGTCCATTTTTACGTGCGCCAGACGGAGTAATTTCCACTATATCACCGACGTCACAAACAAATATATTTTCTCGTTTAATACCAGCTTCGTTTTCCGCTAATTCCGCATTATTGACTAGCATATGAAATTCACCGTGTATCGGCATGTAATAAGTTGGCTTGAGTGCGTTTAATAACCAAACATGATCATCATGATAGGCATGTCCTGATAAATGCAGTGGTCCTATTCCCTCTCCGGTAGTACGACCGTTTTGCAATACATCACTACCTTCGCGCATCAAGTTGTCTACTGTGCGCGTAACAAATTTTTCGTTACCTGGAATTGGATTAGAACAAAAGACAATTATGTCTGAGTTTTTTACCTTGATATATTTATGGCTACCACTCGCCATACGATTCAAAACAGCATTAAATTCGCCCTGCGAACCAGTACAAATTATCGTCACTTTACTATCGGGCATCTTTACGATGTCTTCCATTTTAACTACGACGTTTTTCGGTACTTTAAGAATTCCAGAACGCAACGCTACTTCTAGTGTTTGAATGATACTAAAGCCTGCAAAGGCTACTTTGCGATTAAATTTCTCAGCTTCATTTAAAATTAATTGCATTCGATAAATATGACTCGAAAAACAGCTAATTATCAAGCGGTTATTCTGGTATTTAGTCATTATTTCATTGATACTATTTTGAATATCAAACTCTCCATGAGTGTGGGTACCGCGAACCTCATTATTGGTCGACTCATTAAGTAAACACAAAATACCTTCTTTAGCAGAAATTTCGGTCAATCGCTCAATATCAAGTTTTTTACCATCAACTGGCTTTTCTTCATTGCGCCAATCACCCATGTGCACTAACACACCGATAGGCGTACGAATAACTATAGCCATACAATCAGGTATAGAATGGGGAACGCGCACAAACTCAACTTCGAAACTGTCGCCAAGCTTAACTCTTTCATGCTGATCAGGATTTACCTCTGTATAATTCAATCGTTCAGACTCATCACCGTCTTGCTCCATCATACGTTTAATCATATTAAGGGTAAACTTAGTTCCATAAATCGGAGCTGGTAACTTAGGTGCTATATGACGAAAACCACCAATGTGATCAAGATGGGCATGAGTAAACAAGTGTGCCCTAATTTTATGTTTGTTCTCCTCGAGGTAGGTCGTATCAGGTATTATGTAGTTTATACCTGGATAATCAGCTCCGGGGAATAAAAACCCACAATCAACAACAATAATATCGTTATCGTATTCAATAGCTGTCATATTTTTTCCAATGCCCATTTCGCCCAAACCACCTATTGGTATAATCTTGAGCTTAGGACCGCCGTTTTTTTGCTGTTTTTTCTGATCAACTGGACTATATTGGTGGCCATCATAGCCGTTATAAACAGACTTGTTAACCGGAATATCAATAATATGTTGGCTAGCGCGTAAATTAACGTTTTCATTTGTTCGTCTCTGCGCTCTATATGCCTCTCCTTTGCGCACATTTGTTTTGCGTAAAACAGCATTATTAGACTGTTGTTTGCTGGTAAATGGACGTTTTGATAAATCGTCGGATTTAGCAGTTGCTAATCTTCGTTGTCCCATATTTTATTTTTCTCCTTTTTCAATATTTAAAATATTTATTATTTTTGGTAACTTTTTGAAATCTTCTATTAACGTTTTTCTCATACCACCGTTATATAAGGCTGCAGCCGGATGATAAAGAGGTACGATTATAATCTCGTTGGCGTCAAATTTAATTCTTTTTGGTTCACCATGAATTAAACTAATTTTTTTATCTGGTAGAAAGTACTCCATACTGTGACGACCTAAAGTAACTACGATACGCGGATTGATAATATCAAGCTGTCTCACAAGATAAGGCCAGAAGGCTTGTTTCTCTGTCGGTTCCGGATCACGGTTATTAGGTGGACGATATTTAACTATATTAGTTATAAAAACATCTTGGCGTTTCATCCCAACTTCTGACAGCATTTCATCCAAAAACTTACCAGCAGCTCCAATGAAAGGCAATCCTTGCTTATCTTCGTTCTTTCCCGGTGCTTCACCGATAAATACGATATCAGCATTGATATTGCCGTCGCCCATTACTAGGTTTTTTGCTTGTGCAGCTAAATTTGGACAGACATTGTTTTTGATAATATCCGCTTTTATTTGCTCGAGAAGTAAAGTTTTATCTTTCACTTTATATAAACCACAAGAAATCAAATACCTAAGTGTACTAATTATATCACCTTAGGTATTAAATTGCAAGTTTAAACGCTAGCGGCCTTTATACTAAGGCGTAAACGACCCCGTTCATCAATACTCAGCAGCTTGACTTTCACGGTCTGACCTTCTTTGAGCACATCCTCGACTCGTTCAACACGATGGTCGGCTATTTCACTAATGTGCACCATTCCATCTACGCCAGGTAAAATATTCACAAAAGCTCCAAATTCTTTAATAGATACTACGGTGCCATCATAAACCTTACCTACTTCTGGTTCCTCGACCAAACCTTTTATCCAAGCGACAGCTTTATCTATTGAACTAGGATCGATACCCGCAACAGTAATTAAACCATCTTCTGCGATATCCACTTGAGCTCCTGTATCGGCTGTTATTTTCTTTATAACATCTCCGTTTTTACCTATAACAGCTCCAATCTTATCGGGATTGATCTTAATTTTTTCAATTCTTGGAGCGTAATTGCTGATTTCTGCTCTGGAACTCGGCAATACACTAATCATGTGATCAAGTATAAATGCTCTCCCGGCTTTAGATTGCTCGAGGGCTTTTTGCAACACATCAACAGGCAAGCCATGAACTTTCATATCCATCTGCAGAGCAGTAATACCATTGCTAGTGCCGGTAACTTTGAAATCCATATCACCTGCAAAATCTTCCGCATCGGCAATATCACTCAAAATATAAGGTTTTTCATTCTCCATCATCAATCCCATAGCGATACCCGACACAGGAGCTTTTATTGGAACACCTGCGTCCATTAAAGCTAAACAACTGCTACATGTTGCTGCCATTGAAGTTGAGCCGTTTTGACTCATGATTTCTGTTACACTACGAATAGTGTAAGGAAATTCCTCTAATGTAGGTAAAACTGGTTTAAGCGCTCGCTCGGCCAAATAGCCGTGTCCAATTTCTCGTCGACCCGGGCCACCAAGTCTCTGAGCCTCTCCTACGGTATATCCAGGAGCATTATAGTGATGCATATAAAATCGCTCTTTGTCAGTATATTCCATAGTGTCTAAAATCTGAGCGAAACTTGGAGATGCCAAAGTCACTACGTTTAAAGCCTGAGTTACGCCACGCGTAAACAAACTAGAACCATGCGCACGTGGCAACAAACCAACTTCTGATGATAGTTGTCGAATTTCATCAAGCTTACGCCCGTCAGGTCTAACATTATCTTTTATAATACCTTCCCTTACGTCTTTGTGAACTGCCATCGTAAACGCTTCATCATAACTACCACGAACTGTTTCATATTCGTCTACGCCAATTTCCTGCGACATGTTGTCGTGAAACTGCTGTCGCAAAGTCGAGATCAACTCATTACGCTCTGGATATGGACGTCTAATGGCTTCACCCAACTTACCATTGGCCCACTTATCTACTTTTGCCTGTATTGCTTCGTCTGGCTTAACTAAATTGTATTCTTTTGCCTCTGGTTTGACGTGCTCGGAAAGTTGTTTTTGTAGTTTTATTACCGGTTGATAAGCTTTGAAAGCCCAAGATAAAGCCTCGGCAATTATTTCTTCGCTAACCTCATTAGCGCCAGCTTCTACCATAGTTATGCCATTTTCAATACCCGCAACAACCAAATCAAGATCGCTAGCTTCACGCTCTTCTGGGCTCAAAAATGCCTTAAATTCACCATTAACACGACCTACTCGCACACCCGCTACTGGACCATCGAATGGAAGACCAGCCAACATAAGCGCACTACTAGACGCAATCATTGCCACAATATCTGGACGAAAAGTTGGATCACATGATAATACCGTCGAAACTACTTGTACTTCTTGACGATAGCCTTTTGGAAATAGCGGTCTGATAGGTCGATCGATTAAACGGCCAATCAATACTGCTTCGTCGCTTGGTCGCCCTTCGCGTTTTATAAATCGACTTCCAGAAATTTTACCAGCTGCATAAAATTTTTCTTCATAGTCAATTGACAATGGGAAATAATCCAGCACGACTGGCTTACTGCCAACAACAACCGAACCTAATACAACTGTTTCGCCATAAGTTACAAGCACGCTAGCGGTTGAACGAAAACCAACACGATTAATTTCAAGTTTTAGTGGTCGACCACAAAAATCAGCGGTAACAGAATAGACATCCTTACCATTAGGGTTAATTATAGACATAATGCCTCCTTTTTTGTTGCCAATGGCGACAAGTAACGGGTACAGGAACTCGGTTTTGACGAGCTGCTCTATCCACCACTTTTCACTCAAATGACAAATATTTAATTTTTAATGATGATACAAATTGAAATAAACTCCGCTAATTATTTGCGGAGTTTTAGGGCAGCAACGGTTTTTTTATAGCTATCAAAATCTGTTTTTTCCAGATATTTGAGTAACCTCTTGCGACGACCAACCATCTGTATCAGTCCGCGTCGCGCCATGTTATCTTGCTTGTTAATCTTGAGGTGTTGTGTAACCTCTTTGATACGCGCAGTCAAAACAGCCGCTTGCGCCTGAGGGCTACCAACGTCGTTTTTATGCATTTGCGTCTGTTTAAACGCTTTTTGCTTATTATCTTTTGTAATCATCAAGGGTAGATTATAGCAAACTCTCTGAAAACTTTCAATACCCATAGCATAAGATTGACTTATCCTCTAATAAATGTTATAATTTGCGCTGATGAGGAGTGTTTTAAAAGCACCTTCGCAAGGGGGTAAAAATCCCATAGCGAAGGTTTTTAAATTTTTCGTTAACATTGCGACTGTTATTACAGTTGCCTTTTCCTGTACACTCTTAACGCCTATGGTTTCAAACGCCGCAGCAGAGGCGGTTTGGAAAGACAGTTCTTCTATCACCTACGACAGTAAAACTTTCACTGGACCGGTCGCTAATTCAGTGGTAAATAAAATAGGACTAAAAGAAGATTCAAAAGTATATAGTTATGTCGACGGTGATGTTAATTCTAATAATTACAAACTAGAAGTAGTTTTTTTTGATTCGGCCACTGATTTAAGTCAAGCAACGAACGCCAATTACCAGATATTCGACTATGCTAATAGTAAATATTCTAGCTTCAACTCTCCAAAAACTATTTCTATAAATCAACAACCACAAGCTGAAACATCGGGTTGTACATTTTCTTGGAACGGTTTAGCCTGGATACTCTGTCCTGTTACGAATACTTTAGCTAGTGGTATGGATTATGCTTTCAATATTCTTGCTGGATTTTTATCTGTTAGGCCGGTTTCTGGCGCTCTAGATGAACCACTATATAAAGCATGGAGCTACATGAGAGCATTTGCTGACGTAGCTTTTATTATTGTATTTTTAATAATTATTTATTCACAAGTCACTAGCTTTGGTATTAGCCAATATGGCATTAAAAAATTGCTTCCTCGACTGATTGTGTCGGCTCTTTTAGTGAACGCATCGTACATAATATGCGCAGGTCTAGTCGATATATCAAACATTGTCGGCACCTCTCTGCAGAATGTATTCATTGACATTCGCAACTCTTTAGTTGGCTCGAGTGGAAACACTTGGGATATACTTAACTGGGAAAGTGTGGCTTCGGTTGTACTAGGTGGCGGTACTTTAGCCGCTGTTGGAATAATAGGTCTTTCAGCTTATGGTTCTGGCGTTCTGTTTCTACTCTTACCGTCGCTCTTATCTGGTTTTTTAGCCGTACTAGTTGCCTTGGTTATTATGGCGGCTCGTCAAGCAATTATTACAATTTTAATAATTCTGGCACCCTTGGCTTTTGTAGCGTATTTACTACCAAATACCGAAAAATTATTTGAAAAATGGCGCTCATTATTTATAACTATGCTAGTTTTATTTCCTGCCTTCTCAATACTATTTGGGGGTTCACAATTAGCTAGCTCGGTAATTATTCAAAATGCCAGCAATATTAATATGGTTATTTTAGGTCTACTAATTCAGGTCGTGCCACTATTTATTACTCCATTCCTAATTCAACTAGGTGGCTCGACTATCAGTAAACTTGCTGGAATATTAAACGATCCGTCAAGGGGAATTATCGACCGCACGCGCAAGTATGGCCAAGAAAGGGCGGATCAAATTGCGGCTCGTCGCCGAGCAACAGCGTTACCGCAAATAAATCCAAATTCACGCTTTGCTCGAGTTCGTCGATATACACCCGGTAGACGTTTGGCGCAAACTCTTGATTTTGAAAGTCGTCAACGAGCTTATGATACCGATGCATCTAATGCTACTTCTGAAGCTCGTTGGGTAAACTCTGCAGAATACTCCGATATAAGTCAGCGTACTTATGCAGCTTCGGAACGCAAAACTATTGGTGACAACAATGCTCAGATTCGTTACCAACAAGATAAAATTAACACACAAGCTGGCCACGCACTAGATACGCATTTGCGCTTAAATCAGCTACAACTAGATAACTCAAAACTTGCTAGTGAAATTCAATGGCAAGAAAATAACGAGCAAATTGTCACACAAGAAAAACTTCGCTCTTTTGTGCTTAGGGACCGTAATCAAGAAATTAAACTCGTCGAAGATACAACTTATAGTATTCAAAGAACCAGGGCTTACCAAAACACGGCCGCCTTTAATGCTCAGCCTGTTGAAACACAGGAACTTATTTACCAGGCCAATCAAATTGCTGAACGCACGGCGATAGAAACCCAGCGAGGTCTTTCTGCTAAGCAAGTTCAACAAGTTGAAGTCGCTCACGAGCTTGAGACTAACGTCAACCTACGTGCCCACGCTGGTGCAGTCGAAATAAATCCTAACGGTGCTGAACGCGCTTGGGCAGCCGCTATCAACACTATCGCCCAAGATCACAAACAGATTATTGATAACGCCGCCACTATTGTAAATCGTGCCAATTTAACTATGGACCAGAGACTCGCCCTTATAAGAGGAGAAGTTGTTAATGGTGTTGCGGCTGACGGTAGTCAGATCACACTTGAGCCTAATATGACCGATGTAGTCGAGGCTGTTATTAGAGATATCGGCGCAGGTAAAAACGGTAATGTTGCTTTACTTCAGGCTAGTGAAATCCTAGACTTGTCTCCAGATGGCCATGCTGATTATCGTTTAGCTTTTGCTGAAGCCCTAGAGGGTAATAGCAATCGACCAAAAGAATTCGGCTTTGGCTGGACTGCCAGAGTCAAACAAGGTATAGCTGGTTGGCAAGGCGCTAACACTCAGCTTGAGCACGACAGGAATATACTGTCTAACTTCCAAGCTAATAAGTTCTCAGCCGATGTTTTGGCGTCACAAGATAGAGACACCTTGATACGCATAAACGAAGGCCTACGTCGTATACTACAAGCAGATCCAAACGCTTTAACAGCCGAGCAAAAACAAACTATTATTGACGAGATTGGTAAACTTCGTGATATGGATATTTACAGTGGTAAAATTGCTGAAGTTCGAGATCAATTGGAGTCGTTAGAAAATCTAGCCAACACCTAAATATTCATCCAATTTTTTGGCGTTTTTAACCGAATACTCTCCTACTGTCGTCCGTCTCAGTTCTCTACAATAAGCACCCGTGTTAAGTTTAGAACCAATATCTTGAGCCAAAGTTCGTATATATGTACCACTTGAAACTTCTGCTCGAATGCTCAACTCAGGGTAATCATAAGACAACAGCTCTAAATCATATACCTTAACTTGTCTTTTTGGCATCTCAATTAATTCGCCAGCACGAGCTAATTTATAAGCTCGCTGACCATTGATTTTAATCGCACTATAAATCGGTGGCATTTGTGTAATTTCGCCAATAAAATTAGTGAGGACTTGATGAATTTCTACTTCGCTTGGCTTTTTATCGGAAACTTTTATCAGCTCCCCTTCTATATCTCCTGTTGAGCTAGTTTGACCTAAAATGATCGTTGTTTCATAAGTTTTATCTAATTTACTATATTCACTAGCTTTTTTACAATCCGACCCAAAAAGAATAATCATCAAACCTGTCGCAAACGGGTCAAGTGTGCCTGTATGCCCCACTTTGACCTTATGACCCATTTGTTGGCTCAAATAACGTCTTACGCGTGCTACAACGCCAAAACTAGACATTCCAGACGGTTTGTCAATTAAAATACGTCCCGAATCCATATTATTTTTGGCTAGGTATCTGGAATTGAGCTGGGTCAATTTTAGCTGGTTCTGGTGGCAAAGTTGATACTGTACTAGCAGTAGAGTCGGTTACATTGGGCATCTGTGCTAACTGATTTGCTAAAGCATCATCGGCCGATTGAGTTGGAGGTAAAGTAGAGTTATTCAATTCAGTAATATTTATGGGCGCGGCAGTATCTAAGGTTGGCGGGTTAATTACTTTTTCGCCTTTTGGTAATGTTGAAAAATCTGGTAATGGTGGCGGTAAAGGTAAGTCAATCGACGGCTCCGATGCCGGAGGCAATGTTGAAGCAGGCGTGTTTTCTTCAAAAACATTTACAGACTGCTCACTGGTGTCCTCCATTACAGAACCGTTAATAGGCGGCGTTTGATTTGGATCAGACACATACTCGTGAGACAAAATTGTCTTGTTTTGAGGATCAGCTGCTTCAAGTCGAGCCTCTTCGGCCGCTTGTTCTGTAGTAGCATTTAGCGTACCCCCAATTGAAGGTTCTCCAATAGCTGGCTCTTCTGATTTAACATCATGAGCAATTACAGGTTCTGTCGATATAATCGGAGTTTCTTCAGTTTTAACCTCTGGTAATGGCGGTAAAATAGGTTCAGCTGAAGGTTCAGCTAAATCATGCGAGATTAATAAGCTACTTGAGTCATCAACTTGCCCCTTAGGACTGCCCCCGCCTTCATTTATAGTTTCGTTTGGCAAAGCTTGAATAGCGTGATTTTCTTGTAATTTTGCAGCTATTAATTGCTGGTCGGCGCCGGCAGCCATAAGTTGAGCTGAGACATTCATTACTTGTGACGAGGTACTGGCGTTACTGAAGCGCTCTGTTGCCGACACTATACCAGTAAGTAATGCTGTAGAAATTTGTTTATCTAAGATAGTTTTATCAGCTTTTAGTCCGTCCGCTAGGCTCGCAACCATTTCACTTAAACCACTTGCCATCTCGTCATGCCAATCTATACTACCTAGTTTGCTAGTTTCTGTGCCGAAACTTAGTGTGGCAATAGTGGCATCGTCCATAATTTGTCCATTAGCTATCAAGGCTTCGTCTAAGTGCTCTTGGCTAGCGACACCAAGCGCTAACACTAATTCAACATTATAGTCACCTTGACTGAATTCTAAATCATCAGCCGTGATGCTGGTCCGATAAGGCGTAATGAAAATCTTAACAACATCGCCTTCTAGCTTGTAGCGTAAATGATCGGCCTTGTCTTTATCGAGAGCAATAATAAAATCACGTAAACTATCAGCCGTATCTTCAAAAACCGCATCAGGATTAAGAAAACTAATCGCAGGTGGAACTATCCCACTAAAAATCGCGGTAGCGTGTTTGCCCATTTTATCAAGCAAGGCAGTTAAACCAAGAGAGGCGGACAGTTGATCCACTGTTGGATTTTTGCTAACTGTAATAAGAATGTTGGTAGCGCCTTTTATTTTTTCGATAATCTGCTGTTTGGCTTTTGTGCTAGATTCGTTCATATGTTTCCTAGTTTTTGTTTAAATATAGAGATTAACTCCCCCTATTATACCATAAGTAGTTTAGTTTAGTCAATCCCTAGAAACCTTTACAACCGGACTATTTTCAGGTATAATCTCCCGAGAATTTGTTATCAAAAATTAGGAGAATCAATGCCAATTATAAAATCTGCCATTAAACGGGCTAAGCAAACTACCAAACGACGTGAGCGTAATATCGGTATCAAACGCGATATAAAAACAGCTGTAAAAGCTTTTTTGGCTAAACCGTCAGCTAAAACTCTGAGCTCCGCTCAAAGCGAGATAGACTCAGCAGTCAAAAAAGGCTTAATCAAGAAAAATACCGCTTCTCGTCGTAAATCAGCTTTGGCCAAAGTTGCCAAAAACTCGGATGTTAAATTGTCTGCCAAAAAACCAGTAGCAAAGACTGCTCCTAAGACATCTACAACCAAAAAGGCTGTTGCCAAGAAACCTACCACAAAGAAATAGCTTTATTTTAATTAAAGGAAAAGGGCCGGTTGTATAAAACAACTCGGCCCTTTCCAGATGTGGTCTAATGGAAGGTTGGATTTGGATGCGAACGTGGTGCTTTCCGCACAACCTTGCTCCTTGGTGTTGGTGTATATTGAAACACCAGCGATTCTTCTTCACTATACTCACATAAAAGGTCGTATTGTGAAGGCTTCCAGACCAGCTTGACATTCCAATCAACTGGATGTTCGTCGAGATAGTCTGAAAGAGCAAGTTTGACACATTTACCAGGTCCGCTTCTGCGTGCATAACGGATCAACAAAGTGCCGTCATCCAAAACACTAACCCTTACTGCTTCCACTCCTTTGCAAGAACGAACTACGCTAAGAAGTTTTCGCTTTCTACTTTCCATTAGCTCCAACAAATGGATCACCTCCTACAGCTCGGCTAATAGAGTAAAGCAAGACTCTTCTGCACCTCCTTCGTTAGAATATGGATAATGCAACGAAAATCTCACCCCCTTCTCGAACTCATAGGAAAGTTAAAATTATTATAAACACTAAATAATCAAGAAATCAAGCATAAGCAAAAATTTAGTTATTAGAAATCGAGAGTTTTATGACGACTATTCAGACCTTTAATAATTTTAATCTGTGATTTGGGAACTTTGTAATGCTTTGCTAACAGCTTAATTAACGCTTCGTTCGCTTTACCGTCTACAGCTGGTTCGCGAATATACACAATCAAACCCCCTTGGATTTCATTAATTAGTGGCCCTTTTTTTGAATTTGGTTTAACTTGAATGTTGATTTTCATTTTACCTTACTCTCGTGTTAGTTAATTTACGAGCCATCTTTTGATGTTCTACTAATATTCGCTAACTTGAAAAGAGCATTTTCGATAATAAGCCACGGCTCAGTAGCAGAAGTTTTAAGATTTATGTCGGCTTCAGTAAAAATATCGATGATTTTTGCAACTTTTTCGCGACCGAGTTTTTTTGCTAAGGGAGACATTTTTGAGACGACAAACGGATGAATTCCGAAATCTCGACTTGGATTATCCCCTTTTTCAGCATTAATAATATTAGCCAATTGCAGGACTTGGCTTACCAGTAGTCCAAAAAACCTGTACGAGTCTTCGGTTAGTTTTAGACTATCTATTTTTGCTCGTAATACCTTATTATCACCTCGTGTGGCTATCTCTAGCAGATTAAAGGCGTTGTTTTGTGGGTTGGCGTCAATTACTTCATGAATAGTTTCTGGGCTGGCATTGCCCAAAATAGCTAATTTTTCAATAGCATGAAATAACTGCCATTGATCAAGCCCTATCATGCTAATCAAAAGCTGAGCACTTTTTTTATCAAAATCTAAATTTTGTCGTTTGGCTTCCGCTATTAACCATTTTTCTGCCACCAAATTATCGCGTGCGCTCCAAGCCGTAAATTCATGTACATTGGCTATTTTTTGTAGAATTTTATAAATGGCGGTACGTTTGTCGAGTTTTGGTTCAACAAGTATCAAACTCGTATCATCTGAAAGCCTTTCAAGCCACTCTGATAACAGCGACCAAACTGTCTTATTATCAGATAAGCCACGAATTATAATCATACGGTTTTGGGCAAATAAATTTCCGCCCATTACAATATCAGGTAACTGATTTAATCGCAAAGTTTCACCATCAAACTTTTCGATATCACCATTAAATTGCGTCACTAACCCGTCGAGTGTTTTTTCGATTTCAAAAGTATTATCACCAGTTAATAAAGTTATCATATAACTATTCTAACGTAGTTTTTGGCATTTTGGAGCAAATATAGGCTACCCAATCTCGCC
>CAYXMZ010000018.1:0-14947 GCA_964466345.1 uncultured Saccharimonas sp. (SeqCode) | reverse complement strand
TCGGCTCCAGTCATTAGGTGACAACCAGGACAAGAGTTGGCCGAAAGGTTAACGGCGTCGTTCCTAGTTATATTAGTCCAAGGTTTTAATTCAGGAGCAGAGTGAAGCCAACCGTCACCGTCATCTTTTGCTTCATATTTCATTACACAAAAATCTCCCGTATTATAAGGTGCGCTACTCGGAACTCCAATATAACCTTCGGGGCAAACGACGGCATTACCACTACCGAACGCATAGTAGGTTTCTAGGTTTTTTGCAAGTGTTTCAACGTCGCCCTTACGCTCAACGTCTCGCGCATTTACTTGATAAGCCTCGAAGCTCACAAAACTAAGTGTCAAAAAAATTCCCATAATAGCAATTGTTACAATCAACTCAACGATAGTAAAACCCTTGTTTGTTTCTTTACAAATAATAGCCATCAGAGGGTTATGGTGCGACCGCTCTATCTCATTTTGTTTATAACGACAATCGCTAAATATCATACTTATAGCATAAGGTTTTTAGTTGCTCAACGCAACACTATATCTGAATAGGTTCCTGTTCAAGTTTAATCTTAAATTTGCTATAAACTTTAATAGAAATTTCATCAACTGCCTTAGATAAATCCTGATAACTTTGAGCTGATTCATTAATAAGAACCAGGCAATTTGGCTCAAAAACCCTGATACCGTGCAAAAGTTGCCCCTTTAAACCACATCGTTCTATCAGCCAACCGGCTGGTACTTTGAATCTTCCATTACCCATGTCAAATAGCGGTATTTCAGGATTTGTTTTTTTAAGTTCTTCACTTTGCCAAGATTCAATTATTGGATTCTTGAAAAATGAACCGACACTCGGAAATTGTTTATAATCTGGTAATTTATTTTTGCGAATATCAATTACCGCGTCACGAATAATTTGTGGTGTGTAAATTCTAATGTTGTTTTCGTCTAAATAATTTTGAAGTGAACTGTAAAAAGGTGGTTGAGGCGCATCTTTGGAAAGTTTTATTGTCACATGAGTTATGATGTAGCGACCTCTGTCTATATCACGAAAAATACTGCTACGATAGCTAAAATGGCACTCCTCGTTGCTTAGTGTGATAAATTTACCGGTTCGAGTATCAAAAACGTCGACCGATTGTATAACGTCAGCGATTTCTTGTCCGTAAGCACCGCTGTTTTGAATCGGTGTAGCGCCTATAGTACCGGGAATAGCCGACATCGCCTCAATGCCGGACAAATTACTCTGAACTGATTTTAAAACTATATTATCTAAATCTTCACCAGCGCCAATTTTAAGTACAATAGACGCCGAGTCCTCGCTAACAACAGTTGTTCCTTTTATCGCTATTCGCATCACTAGACCATTAAAGGAATTATCGGTTGCAATTATGTTACTACCGCCACCCAAAACAAATATTTTTAATCTCTGAGCAGTAGCATTGCGAAAAAGAGCGGCTACTTCATCCGGATTGTGGACGTTGGCCATAAATCGAGCCACTCCGCCTATTTTCATTGTTAGGTAATTTTTGAGTGAAATATTTGCGTAAACCTGCATATGCTAATTATTATATCCCAAATTTATAATCTATGATATAATTACCTCTTGTAAGCGCTTCCTGTCCCACGATAAGATCGTGCTATAGTGCGCCCCAGTAGCTCAGTGGATTAGAGCATCTGTCTTCGGAACAGAGGGTCGGCGGTTCGAGTCCGTCCTGGGGTACCAAATTAACCATGGGTCAGTAGCTCAGCTGGTTAGAGCGTCTGCCTCTTAAGCAGAATGTCGAGGGTTCAAGTCCCTCCTGACTCACCAATTTTTTTGATAAGTTTATTTAAAATATAAATTTTGCTAAAATAAACCATAGTGATTATGTCAATCAATTTTCGTCATAAATTTAGTCAAACAGGATTTACTCTTGTTGAAATTATGGTTGTAGCTCCAATAGTCACGTTAGTTATTGGTATTATTGTAGCTTCGATTGTTATTTTAACCGGTAGTTCAATGGCGCAACTAGCTTCAGACAACTTATCTTTTAATATTCAAAATGCACTCAGTACTATCAAAAGAGACATTAAAACCACAAATAGATTTTTGGCAATCAACAGCGTAACTCTAAGTTCACCAAGTGGCTACAACAACGACACAACCGCTTTTAAAAACACTGGGGTTAATGGTAATATGCTTATCTTGGAAGGTTATGCTACGACCGGTAATCCAGATGAGACAACAGCATCGCCAATTTACCTCCACAATTCACCATCATTGTTAGCGTGCAGTAATAGCAGCCTTGGCCTTAACTCAATGCTAACTACTAATATAGTGTATTTTGTAAAAAACAATACCCTATGGAGACGAGTGTTATTACAACCAAATTATCTCTCTGTTATCTGTAAAACCCCTTGGCAACAACCGAGTTGCGCAAAAGGCTATTCTGGCAATATGTGTACGACAGAAGACAGCGAACTCATAAACGGAATATCTGCATTTATATTAGAGTATTACACCAATCAAGACCAAAAAAACCCAATCGCAGCAGCTACTAATAGCGGCTTAATCGATGCAACACGCCAAGTAGCTTTAGACACAGCTACCTCTGTAAAAATCTCAATTTCTGCTACTAGCACAGTGTCTAATCGTTCTGTCGTAAAAAGTGGCTCATTAACAGTAAGATTACCCTAAAAAATATTGCTTTTAATAAACATTAGCTTTATAATTTAGTAATAATATATTAATATGGGGTAACTAAAATGGTTTTAGAAAAAATTAAACAAGATAATTCAAAAGGTGGCTTTACTATCGTAGAACTATTGGTAGTTATTGTAGTCATCGCTATCTTGGCAGCTATCACTATAGTTTCCTACACTGGTGTCACTAATCGTGCTAAGACTGCAAAAGCACTATCTAATGCAAGTTCCGTACAAAGCTATGCAGAAGTATATAATGCAGACAACGGTGCGTATCCAGTAACCCTAGCGGCCTTCGGCGGAACTACATCCGCTACTTTATCTTCTGGCGTTACAGTGAGTGGCGCCGCTCCTACTTCTAGCAATGGTGAGACAACGATTAGCTGGTGTTTCTACACCAATGGAGTCGGTGGTCAAATAAAATACTGGAAGTTTGACGGTACAGCCGGAGTACAGACTATAACAGTTGGTACCGTTAGTGGTACTTGTACAGCGGCTAGCTAAATTCACTTATTAGTCAACATAAAAACCGCTTCGGTTCACAAACAGGAGCGGTTTTTGATAATACAATCAATTCAAAACGATGTATTGCATTAAATAATCACTAGCATTATAATATTCAGAGAATAATATAAATAAGAGGTATTAAAATGGTTTTCAACAGAATAGAACAAAGTGAAATAAAGAGTGGCTTTACTATCGTAGAACTATTGGTAGTTATTGTAGTCATCGCTATCTTGGCAGCTATCACTATAGTTTCCTACACTGGTGTCACTAATCGTGCTAAGACTGCAAAAGCACTATCTAATGCAAATGCGGTACAGAGTTATGTAGAAACATACAACGCTGAAATCAATAAGTATCCGACTTCACTTGCGAACTTTTCAGCTTCTACTTTTGCTTCTTTATCTGGTGATATAACACTTGGTACTCCAACTTCTGGCAACGGCGAAACTACCATCGGTTGGTGTTACTACGCTAGTGGAACTGGTGGTACGATATCCTATTATAAATTTGATGCTACAGCCGGAGTACAGACTATAGGGGTCGGAACTGGAACTGGTACTTGCACAGCTGTGACAGGTGCAGTATAACAGTTTCATAACGGTTTTCTCAAAAATGATATATTTGACTATATATCATTTTTGATATATCATTGCCTAATGCTAAACAATGATTATAAAATAAAAATTGGTAAACTTATCCAAGAAGCACGTCAGTCAAGAGGGTTTACTCAAGCTCAATTGGCCGAGCAATTAAAAACTAGTCAAAGTGCAATTAATCGCATCGAAAAGGGTGGCCAAAATATCAGTCTTGAGATGTTAGCACGTATAAGCGACGTTCTCTCTAGCGAAATTATCACCATAAATCGCTCTGGTAAACTTAACTTTCGAATTAATGGTGGCAATGAATTATCTGGAGAGATAGAGGTAAAAACCAGTAAAAACGCTGGTGTAGCTCTACTCTGTGCAAGCTTAATTAATCACGGCACCACGATCCTAAGGCATGTGGCACGTATTGAAGAGGTTTATCGAATTATCGAAGTCTTACAAAGCTTAGGAGTAAAGATTCGCTGGATAAATAACAGCGACCTTGAAATTACCCCCCCTGCCCGCCTAAAGTTAGACAATATCAATTCAAAAGCCGCTCGAGCCACTCGTTCGGTCGTAATGCTGATGGGCCCACTGCTTCAGCAATATAATCACTTCAAGATTCCTTTTGCTGGAGGTTGTGAATTAGGCACCAGAACTATAGAACCTCACTTAAATGCGCTTTCTTCGTTTGGTTTAACTATTGAAGCATATAGCAACGGTTATTATCGGGTAGCGTCTAAGGCAAAAAAAGTAGATGAGCCTATTCTACTTATCGAGAGGGGAGACACAGCGACTGAAAACGTACTGATGGCGGCAGCGTTATATGATGGAACGGTTGTTATTCGTAATGCCAGTCCAAACTATATGGTACAAGACCTGTGTTTTTATTTACAAAAACTAGGGGTCAAGATACAAGGCATCGGCACCACTACCCTTACTGTTACCGGTATGCGACATATAAATAAAAAGATTGAATACTTTATTAGCGAAGACCCGATAGAAGCGATGAGTTTTGTCGCCGCAGCCGTAGTAACTGATTCTGAAATTACCATAAAACGCGCTCCCATTGAGTTCATCGAAATCGAGTTGGCAATACTTAAAAGTATCGGTCTAAAATACGAGATTAGCCAAGAGTACAAAGCCCTAAATAACGAAACTCGCTTGGTTGATTTAACTATATTGAAATCCGAATTAACCGCTCCAAAAGACAAACTACACAGCATGCCTTTTCCTGGCGTAAATATGGATAATCTACCATTTTTGGGACTTATCGCAACCGTGGCACACGGCAGAACTTTAGTTCACGACTGGTCTTATGAAAATCGAGCAATTTATTTTACTGAACTTGGTAAATTAAATGCCAAAATCGAATTAGTTGATCCGCACAGAGTTTATATCACTGGACCAACCAAATGGAAACCCTCCGACATAACTACTCCACCAGCGTTACGACCATCAGTAGTTATTATGTTGGCTATGCTAGCCACGCCTGGACAATCAATTTTACGCGACGTATATTCAATTAATCGAGGCTATGAAGATTTTGCTAATCGCCTCAATACTCTTGGTGCTAATATTGAAACTTTTCGCGAAATATAAAAACGTGTTTTCGAGTTTTGTTTATCATCACCTCAGTGTTATAATATCTAAAGCTTGGCGGATGTAGCTCAGTTGGTTAGAGCGCCTGATTGTGGTCCAGGAGGTCGTGGGTTCAATTCCCATCATTCGCCCCAAGTAATTCGTAATTTTGCGGGTGTCGTATAATGGCTAATATACCTGCCTTCCAAGCAAGTGATGCGAGTTCGATTCTCGCCACCCGCACCAAAAGCGAATAATTAAAAAGAGCTCTCCAAAAAGAAAGCTCTTTTTTAATTTTGCTAAACTTTAAACAACTGATTGTATATTCTCGACAGGTTCTTCGTTAACTGGAATTTCAGCTCCTTCTGCAGCTTCAGCCTCAACTCTAGTCACATGAACCGTGCCATGTGGGTGATGAGGAGGTGCATAAATCGAATATAGCTTTAGCGCCTCTATACTAGTGCAAGTTAGGTTATGCCATGTGCCAGCTGGGATAATAATAGCATCTCCATCGTTAGCTTTTTGCACCGTTAGTTGCCCTTCGTTTGAGCCCATAGCCACATCGGCAGTTCCAGCCTCAACGCGTAAAAATTGGTCAGTATCATTATGAACCTCTAAACCAATATCTTTACCTGGTTCTATAGACATCAAAGTCACCTGTAAATTATTGCCCGTCCAAAGAGTTGTACGATAATTGTTGTTTTGCTCGGTTAAATCCTCAATGTGACCAACAAAAGGCGCTGGACCCATATCATTTACTTTTTCCATATTACCCCCTTTTTTTTATCTACTTCTATTATACACTACGGCGTATGTTGTGGTAAAATTACTATGTTTATTAATTTAATGAGTATGTTTGCCCCCGTAGCTCAATGGATAGAGCAGGACGGTTCTAACGTCAAGGTCGCAGGTTCGAGTCCTGCCGGGGGTACCAGATTTGGAAAAATATATGAAAAACGAGAAAAATTTCAGTAATAAAGCAGTAGTTAGCATAAAACAT
Source organism: uncultured Saccharimonas sp. (SeqCode) (assembly GCA_964466345.1). Taxonomy (GTDB): domain Bacteria; phylum Patescibacteriota; class Saccharimonadia; order Saccharimonadales; family Saccharimonadaceae; genus UBA1547. The sequence goes on along the minus strand of CAYXMZ010000018.1, from coordinate 8,609 downwards.
TTCAAAATGAATTTTGGCAACAAAGTTGTAGTAAAAGATTTATCTTTTGACGTGTTTAAAGGTGAAGTCTTCGGATTTCTTGGCAGCAATGGTTCTGGTAAAACCACCACCATCCGCGCATTATTAGGTATTTACATCCCAACTGGTGGCGAATTATTAATAAACGATAAACCATTTTCAGTCAATTCAGAAACAAAGCTAGGCTATTTGCCTGAGGAACGTGGTTTCTATAAAAAAGAGTCTGTTATTGATGTAATGACGTATTTTGGACAGCTTAAAGGTATGACCAAATCCGAAGCAAAAGAAGCGTCCGAAAAGTATCTACGCCGAGTTAAACTAATCGATTTAGCTAATACTCGTACAGACAAATTGTCTGGCGGTCAACAACAAAAAATTCAGCTTGGCATTACGATACTAGACAATCCGAGTCTTTTAATTCTGGATGAGCCAACGAAAGGCTTCGACCCTGTCAATCGACGCTTACTGATGGATATTATAGAAGAACACAGAGCCGCCGGAGCTACTGTTATTTTTGTTACACACCAAATGGAAGAAGTGGAACGCCTGTGTGATCGTGTAATTTTATTGAAGGACGGCGTAGCTCGTGCTTATGGAACATTAAAGGATGTTAAGAAAAAATTCGGTGGCAAAACCCTAGACGATATTTTTGTCGAGGTTTATGGTGACGAAAATAAATTTGACGAGGGGGCGCAATTATAATGCACAATTTAGGAACTGTTTTTCAATTTGAAGTTACACGAACATTGAAGAAAAAATCATTTTGGTTAATGGCAATCGCCTTCCCTGTAATGATTTTTGCAATTTATGCTATTGTGTATTTTTCAAATATATCAACTCAAGAAGCTGCCGAAAACACAGTAAATCAGAAATTTTCATTGTTAGTCGACGACGAGAGCGGTTTAATCAACGATTCAGTACTTCAACAACTTTCAGCTACAAAAACTAGCGATAAACAATCTGCAATTAAAAAAGTGACTGGCGATCAAGTAGACGCTTTCTTTTACTACCCCGCTAACCTAGCTCAAAATAAAGTCGAAGTTTACGCAACCGATACTGGAATATTTAATAATAGTCGATATGAAAACGTCGCCCGTAGCATCCTTCAAGGTTCGGTCACTCCAACGGTTGATCAGCAAAAGATTACAGTTTTGACTGGCGCAGTTGGATTTGATTCTACTATATTCAAAGATGGTGTCAAATATGACGGTATTAAAGGGGCTATTGTGCCTGGGATATTCTTAGTATTATTCTTCTTGCTAATATCGGTGTTCGGTAACCAAATGATTACTAGTACTACAGAGGAAAAAGAAAACCGCGTTATCGAAATAATTTTGACGACCATTAAAGCTCGTACATTAATTATCGGTAAAATACTCTCTCTTTTAGTACTCGCTTTTGTTCAATTAGTTGTAACTATAGCGCCAGTTTTGATTGCATACTTCTTGTTGAAGGATCAGTTGTCGATACCGAATTTTGATCTTAGTAATATCCCTATTAATCCCATACCGATAGCTATTAGTGCAATAATATTTATATTTAGTTTCCTATTATTTACTGGTTTACTAGTCGGTATTGGGGCTGCTGCACCTACAGTTCAACAAGCGTCTGGATCAATCTCTATCGTGATGCTAGCTATTTTTGGGCCACTTTATGCCGTTACTCTATTCATATCCGCACCCGAATCACCAATCGTGCAATTCTTGACGTTTTTCCCATTGACAGCGCCTATCCCGCTAATGCTCAGAAATGCCGTAGGTAATTTGTCTGGTTTGGACACGGTTCTTGGAATATCGATTTTAGCCATCAGTGCTATCATCGCACTGTCACTTGCGATTCGCATATTTCAATATGGCGCTCTAGAGTACGCAAACCGAGTATCATTCAAGTCTATTCTTAAAAAGAATAAGTGAATTTGTTTCTAATAATTGTGTTTAATTTTCGTCAATTATTTTTTGAGCAGTGTTTCTTGTCTCAACAGATTTTTTGATTTGATCCAAATCTAATTTAACTACACTCCCCGCTTCTATTTCGCCAGTTAGCATCATTTTGGCAACTAAATTCTCAACAGCACGCTGAACTACGCGTCGCATTGGACGTGCACCCATTTTAGGATCATACCCAAGCTCAACTAGATATTTTTTCGCATCATCCGAGACTTCTACAGTAATTTTTTGCATAGACAAGGTTTTATTAACATCTTTAAGTAGCAAATCGACTACCGCCAATAGTTCGTTTTGGTTAAGCGGTCTGAACAAAATTATCTCATCAAAGCGATTTAAAAATTCTGGGCGAAATTCTCGATTGTTAATTAATTCATCAACAAATTTTTGCTCAAACTGCGTAATATCATAGCCACGTTCTATATATTCACGAATTCTTTCTGCACCAGCGTTGCTAGTAGCTATAATAATTGCATCGCGAAAACTGACTTCACGATTACGTTCATCGCGCAACACGCCTTCGTCCAACATTTGGAGCAGTGTTGAAAGAACATCAGGGTGAGCCTTCTCTATTTCGTCTAGTAAAATCACACTGAACGGCTGTTTCATTACTTGCGCAGTTAAACTATTAGTGACATTAGAGCCATCGGCGATTAATCTTCTGACATCGTCGCTACTAACATATTCGTTCATATCTAATCTAATTAAACGATTTTCTCCACCAAAATATATCGTCGCTAGTGACTTAGCTAGCTCGGTTTTACCAACACCAGTTGGGCCCAAAAATAGGAAAGTTCCTATTGGTCGGTTTTGGTTGCGCACTCCAGCACGAGCTCGACGAAGTGCATCACTAACCACTTGAACAGCGCGTTTTTGATTTATCATTCGTTCATGAATTAAGTTTTCCAAATTGAGCAACCTGTTACGTTCTTCGTCACTATCCGCCACGCCAACCTTTACTGCAAAAGTATTCTCAACAGCTTGATGAATCGAATTCACTGTCACAAAACCACTTTCTGCATATTGTATGGCTGACTCTAAGACCTTAAGGGCTTTTCCTGGCATTGCTAAGTCATAGACATAACGTTCACTCAATCGATAAGCCTCCGACAGAGCCTGGTACATAAACCGGACCTTGTTTTGATACTCAAGTACTATTATTCGTTCTTCCATAATCGCCATAGTCTCATTACGCGAAGCTGGAGTAATTGTAATGCGATTTAACGCGCTCGCCATTTCTGGTTTACGTTTGCTTAAAGCTAAATATTGTTGCTCGTCCATCGTTAAAATTATTCGCAAACTACCAGCCGACAAAATCGGCAACAGGATATTTGATATATCAATCGAACCAACTCCGTCTTCAAAAAATAACTGCGCATTATCTAAACAAACAATTACGTTTTTTGCGCTATAAGCTTCGGAAAATATAGACGGAACTAATCTCTCTAATCCACCTCTATCTGGAGCCGAAGAAATCAAAGCAGCTGCATCAAGTAATAATACCTGACGAAACCTTAATTTAGTTGATATATTCGCAGAAGCGTCCATCAGTTTTGCAGCGAAAGCTACGACAACCTCTGTTTTACCGCTTCCCAAAGGCCCGATTAGTACAGCGTTTTGCTTACCATCACGGCTAAATATATCGACTAATTGATCTAGCACTTCGTTATGAGCAGAAAGTTGCAACAATCCAGCTTTACCACTAAATTGTTTGCTTATATTTTGCGCAAATCTATCAAGCAAAGAGGTCCAACCGAAAGACCAATCTCGCGCCAATCCGCCAGTACGTCGTGGCGTATAATGACGATTGATTATATCCTGCAACCTGTCATACCAACGCACGCCATTTAGTATATCTTCAAAGTCAAGCTGCAGACGACCTAACAGATTTTTACTGCCTGGAAAACTTTTTATTAATGACGCGACCAAAATAGCCGACGAAAGATAGTTGCTACCCAGTTTGTCTCGTAAGTCGATGGCTGTTTTCCATATTTTATCCATATCTTCTTGATTAGGCGAAGAAATTTCTTGTAAAAACTTAGCCCCCAAACCAAACCTAACAGCAAAAAAATTACCACCTGAAGAAGTACCGACAATAGTTGCGAGATCTTTTGGAGTTGGCTTATTGGTCAATCTACCCAAAATTTCGCCAGACAACAAATCGTCAATCGATTTTGGATTTTTCGCCACCGGTAAGTATGACAATTCGCGTTTTTGCCACTCAACGATCATCGCCGGAATAAAAGCCAACCCAGCCAATAGCCAGCCATAAATACTGTTCACCACCACAAGCAATAGACCTACTAAAAGTAAAACAACAGACAAAAGATACAGTATGATTATCCATTTTCGGCCCAATTTCACCCCGATACGAGCCTTATAGCTTCGTCCACTCCGATAATTTAAAAAAATATCACTCATAAGATCGTCCAACCTAATATAGTCAATATCAAACCCGTTACCGGCAACGTTGGTAGTATCAGCCAAAATACAGCTACTATACAGCCAAATATAAGTTCTAGTATTATAACCACAGAGCCTAAAATTATCATAATACTACGCATTATTGCTCCAATAACACGTGATAATAATCTATCAAAAAATGCTCGGGTTCTCACACCAATAGGTCCTTCTACCCTACTGGCCGAAATTTGACGAAACGGTGCAAATAAATTAGTTATCATTAAATCAATCGAAAAAAGGTCAAAAGCTTTTGACAATCGTTCTTTAATGATATTCACTCTATCAACGAAACCTCTTGAATACCACCATGATAAAATGCTCGTTAAAAACATATTACTATTGTAACACTGCTTACGCTATAATAGACTATATGCAAAAATCTTTTGTAACGGTATTAGGTAAAACAATCAGACACGCAGCTCGTTTGCGCGGGGGCGGTTCAGCACTACCTGGTTTAGTCGTCGAGAAGATAGATCCTAACTTCGTCAAATACACGTTAGACAAATTACCTTTTGGCGTAGTAGTTATTAGTGGAACCAACGGTAAGACCACCACAACGAAAATTGTAGTTGAGTTGTTAGAAGGTCAGGGACTCAAAGTTTTTACTAATCGTACAGGTAGTAATTTTACACGAGGCGTAGTGGCAGCTCTCTTAAGTGAAGTTGACATTCATGCTAGACTAAACGCTGACATCGCTGTTTTGGAGCTAGACGAAGCCTATGCGGTTAATTTTGCTCGTCAAATTCAACCACGTTTTTGTTTGCTTCTCAACGTGGCACGTGACCAGCTTGATCGTTTTGGTGAAATCGACTATACCGCTAATTTATTACGAAGCGTTGCCGAAGAAACTACCGAAACGGTCGTGCTCAACCGAGAAGATCCACGCATCGCTAATATTGCCGACAGCCTAAGGTCACAGAATATTCGTTTCTTTGGCCTATCTAATCATCTTAAATCACATTTTCCTAGCGACGACGATTTGCGCGGTAGTGATAAAAAAGATCTGAAACTACCAAAAGCCGATGTTGTTCTGGATGACCTTGACACCAAAGGTAAAGCTGTTTTTACGATCGATAATCAAAAAGAAGAGGTCAAATTAAAATTAAAGGGTGTTTATAATCTATTTAATGCGGCAGCGGCAATCTCTTTGGTGCGAACAGTTTTAGGATCAAAACTCAATAAATCTCGCTTACTAAAAGACCTAAGTAACGTAAAACCAGCCTTTGGTCGTGGCGAAAGTATTTCTTTTGATGGACAGCCTATTGAATTGGTGCTAGTTAAAAATCCATCTGGATTTCGTCTTGGACTTAAATCGTTTGAAGCTGGCGACTACCAAACAATGATAGCCATTAACGATAACTATGCCGATGGTCGAGATATGTCGTGGCTGTGGGACGTTGATTTTGATAGTTTACAAAATGGTGTTAGCCAAATTAGCGGAACTCGAGCTTATGATATGGCATTACGTTTACAATACGATCTAATATCAACCAATAACATAGACACTAATCTATCTCGCGCACTTAAAAATTTCCTAAAACGTCATCCAGATTCGCCAAAACGAATTTATTGTACTTATACGGCCATGATGCAAATTCGCCGACAATTATCTAAGCTAGCAAAAGTAGAGGTAATAGAATGAAAAAGCCGATTGTAATTCTAAACATTTACCCACGCGATATGAATATCTATGGCGATTATGGCAACGTGCTTTGTCTGAAACGACGGTTAGAATGGTACGGCTACGAACCAAAAGTTATTGAATACAATCAAGGTGATAAGTTTCCTGATGATGTTGATATCGTGGTTGGCGGTGGTGGTCAGGATAGCGGTCAAGAACAAATAAAAAACGACCTGAAAAAAATAAGTTCACGATTAATTAAATTAGCAGAATCTGGCACTCCTATGTTCGTCGTGTGTGGACTTTATCAATTGTTTGGCAAATCTTTCAAAACAGCTGAAGGCAAAATAATTCCAGGCATCAGTCTTTTGGACATTACGACCATTGGTAAACCCGAACGTTTAATCGGTAACGTTATTTCGAAAAGTGAAGAATTCGGTGATATTATCGGCTACGAAAATCACAGCGGTCAAACATTTTTAGGTAAAAATGTTACAGCACTTGGAAAAATAAGGCTGGGAGCTGGCAACAACATGGGCGACACCAGCGAAGGTGCGCGCTACAAAAACGTTATTGGCACTTATCTGCACGGTTCTTTGCTACCAAAAAATCCAAAAATAGCAGACTTCTTAATAAGACAATCTGCCATTCTACGTTATGGATATTTTGCACCAACTACAAGTCCTGACGACACCCTTGCCCTCAAAGCCCGTAAATTCGCGATAAAAAGACCGAGATAGTTTATATTCTTGTATACAATAAGGCTTTTATGCCACCATCTTCGATTTTTTGTATTTGTTTCCAACCACCATCAATAATCTTGTCGATATAATCTTCCCCTGACATACTAACTATCCAAATTCTTTTAATTGGACTACTTATTGAGTCTGGGCTTACCATATAAATCTCAGGATTATCATAGAATAAAGACGTCTCACCGTATCCATCAACAGAATTGGATAAATATTTTATATTTCCATAGCCGAAATAATAGCTTGAATCTAAAAAAGTGTATAACGAACCAGAAACGATCAAATCATCCTTCTGTTTTATACGAACAATAGATTCCACTACTTGTCTCATTTTATGATTTTCACTATTTCTCACCGCAACACAACCAGCGGCTAAAACAATAAAACTTATCGAAATAATTATTAATTTCACTTTTTTATTTTTTATCGAAGCCAATAAACATCCCCAAATTATAAATATTGCAAGAGACGAGAATATAAAATATCTATCTTGATAAATTGGAGTTTTTAATTTTGAATAAATATACACCAAAATCATTGGCAGATATCCATAAATATAAAGCGGCAACAAAACTTTTCGTTTTTCTTTTTTTACTAGTAATATCAAACCACTAAATATCAATAAAAATACAATAGTCCAATATAATATTAATCCAAAAAATGAATCATTCAGCTGATCTAAATGCCCATACGTAAAAAATTGCAAAACGCTATTAGGAATAGTTTTAGCGGTAATCCATTCTGGGCGAATCCAGTAGCTAATCCCCACCCTTGTGACTTGTTCGTAAGCAACACCAAACCAAGGTATATACAAAACAACTAACGCAATATTTGCAAGCCACCACTTATAATCAAAAATACCAGTAGATTTTTTTATCAGTTCAGTCCATTTAAATCTCAATATCTCGGGAGTCAAAACTAACATTATCAACCATAAACTTATGATTGCAAAGAATGAATAATATTGAGTATACATTGCAATTGCCATTGCCGGCACATACATCAATAAATAATTATGATTTTTTGTTTTTAAATATTTAATAAAACAAAATACCGCAAATGTAATAAAAAACGTAACCATACTGTACATTCGAGCTTCTTGCGCTAGACGTAATAACATTGGCGAAAAAGCAATAACCATCGACGACCAAAAAGCAGCTTTTCGATTCCAAATAGCCTCAACTATCTTATAAACAATAAATATCGTTGCAATTGAAAATAATAATGACAAAAAACGAATTGCAAACACAGAATCGCCAAATACAAATGTCCATATTTTTGCCATTAAATAGTAGGCTGGCGGATGAACATCTCTTATTGTCTTAGAAATGATTTCAATTGGATTATACCTAATAATCCACATCGTAAAACCTTCGTCATGCCAAATACTTGATTTCGTTAAATCAATAATTCGAACAATAAATGTCGACAATATCGGGAAAATCCAAAAATAATCTTTATCAACCATCTTTGTTTTTATTCTTTTTATTAAATCCATAGAACGATAGTAACTGCATAATAATAAAAAAGCTACTGGAATTATAAAATAATTTGAGTTATAATCTGATAAGTAACTTTTTCGGGGTGTGGCGCAGTTGGCTAGCGCGCGCGCTTTGGGAGCGTGAGGCCGGAGGTTCAAGTCCTCTCACCCCGACCAAGAAGTATTTTCCCTTAAATCCACCATCATATCGTATGGTGGATTTAGCTTTATAATAACAATTTTAAAAAACAGACTTGTGGTGGAACTATCGAGTCCCCTTGCAAAAGAATGGACACCTTTGTTACAGCACATTCTAGAAATCAAGCATGGGA
>CAYXMZ010000017.1:0-15219 GCA_964466345.1 uncultured Saccharimonas sp. (SeqCode) | reverse complement strand
TTTCACGTATCTGACGCTCTAGATAGCGTTTGTAGCTCCAATGTAAGTGTTTGAGGCTTGAACCATAAACTACAAACCACGGTGGATTAGTATCGGTTTGGACTATGTAGCGCAGTTTAGGATGAGTGTTTTTGAGCCCAGCTGGTGGATGTGCCTGAGTGGCTGATTGCAAAATCTTGTTAAGTACTCTGGTTTGTGTTTTTTGTTGACGTCTAGAGTCTATCTCGAGGGCTAATTCAAGTAATTTAGTGACGTTTTGCCCAGTGACGCTACTGGTGAAAACAAGAGGTGCCCAAGGGGTGAAATCAAAAGTGTTGACGATTTGAGGAGCAATAGCATCCCTTGTGTATGCGGTTTTATCGTCGGCTATGTCCCACTTGGTGATGACGATTGCCATCCCTTTACCCATTTCGTCGATAATTCCAGCTATGCGCTGATCGGCTGCGGTGTTTATCTCGTTTACATCCATCAGCAAAAAACAAATATCTGAGTTTTCTATGGCCTGTAAAGTACGTAGAACACTAAATTTTTCAATACCCACCTCTTGTTTGCCGGGCTTTCTCATACCAGCCGTATCAAGTAATTCTATTGTTCGGCCGTGGTAACGCAAGGATACGCTATTAACGTCACGTGTTGTTCCAGCGACGTTCGCCACAATCGCCTGTTGTTTGCCGGCTAGAGTGTTGAATAGATAACTCTTACCTACGTTTGGACGACCTATCAAGGCAATGCGTAATATGTCGTCGCTTATTGTTTCTTTTTGGGCTGGAATTAGCCCTGATATAGCCCCTAGCAACTCGCTTATGCCACTATTGTGCTCAGCGCTCGTAGATATGACGTCTTTTATCCCAAGACGCTTAAATTCGCTCTCAGGTAAGCTACCACGCAAATCTGTCTTATTAACGACCAAAATAACAGGTTTTTGGCTTTGTAGGGCTTTTTTTGCTATTAGCCGATCTTCGTTACTAGGATATAGTGTGCTGTCTACTGTCACTAATATTACGTCGGCAACATCTATAGCGTCGTTGATTTGCTCTTGGATAGACGCTTCAAATTGGTCCTCTGGATTCTTAAGTCCAGCGGTGTCTACTAGCCAAAACTCATGCTTATTATATTCTACTTTACCAACGACATTATCTCTGGTGGTCCCGGCTTCACGTGCCACGATAGCTTGCTTTGCTCGAACCAAACGATTAAAAAGCGAACTCTTGCCGACGTTTGCTTGTCCGACGATTGCTACTGTTGGTAATTTACTTGCCATAATTTATGCTTATTATACCAGAGATAGACTGTTATTGCGAGGTTTATAATGAGCGGGCCGGCGCACTAAGGATTGATTTCTATGAAATTTCCAGGCTTTATATCATCAAGTGCATATTCGGCGAAGTTTGTTCGATGTAATTTTATTACCTCATATCCAAGGGCGTCGAAAGTTCTTCGTATCTGACGATTGCGACCCTCGTGCATTTTAACGGTCCAGCTTAAACCTTTATTGTCGTTTGACTCAAGTTTAAGCTGACTTGGACCGTCTGGTAATTTTACCCCTGCGTCGTTGATTGTTTGTTGGTCCTGTGATTGCAAGGGTTTGCTAAGTTTTACTTGATAAACTTTTGTTTTATAAAATTTGGGATGTGTCATTTTGTAAGCAAAATCACCGTCATTGGTTAACAAAATTAACCCACTACTATTCCGGTCCAGACGACCGACGGTTTTGAGCGAATGAAACTTAGTTGGTAGCAGATCATAAACAGTCGGACTATCACCTTGTTGTTTACGCGAGCAGACATAATTTACCGGTTTGTTTAATAGCAAATAGACGTATTTGACTTCGCCAGGAACAAGTTTATCGTTGACTAAAATATTCACCCCAGGTTTAATCTGTGCTCCGATGTTGGCTATAAGGCCGTTTATTTTTACACGTCTTTGGGTAATAAGTTTGTCTGCTTCACGACGAGATATGCCTAAGCGAGAAGCAAGGTATTTGTTTATGCGAATAGGATCCATACTAATAATATAACAGACTATGCTTGTGGAATGTTTGTTTGGTCAGGTCCTGCCGTAGGAGGCTGAGGCGTGGTTGTAACAGGGGGCTCTACTGGAGCAGGTGTTGGGGCGGCTTGAGATGAAGGCTCCGTCACTGGAGTTGTTTCGAGTTCTTGGTTAATTAACTGGGAAATATCTGGTTTGGCGGATTGTAGACTGGCTATATTTTCACCTAACGAAGCTGGTGCTGCACTTGAGAATGGTGCAGTTGGTTGTGGTAATCTAATTTCTGGTGTGGTTGGGTTGGTCATAAAAGTTTGCGAATTATTTTGAATTACTGAAGGAGAGGGCGTTTCAATGACAGTCTGAGCGGCTGGAGATGGGTTGGGTGCTGTCTGAGTTTGAGATGGTGCGATAGGTGTGGTCTGTATTGGACCGGGCTGTGCCTGAGGGGTATCCGGAGAAACAGTAGGAGGATTAACGGATGGTGTAACCGGTGTTATTGGAGTCGTCGGTCCACTAGGTGTTGTAGTTTCAACAGCAGGAGTCGTTGTGATTGTTTCTGATGGAGCTGGGGAGCCAAAGACTGATGTTTTTGGCTGAGAAGCGGGCATATCGGCTAAAACTTCATGCACGGCTCGTACTACGTCTTCGATCCCAACTTGGGACTTCACTAGATAGCGATTAGCTCCTAGTGATTCACCGCGAGCTCGTTGGTCTTCTGAGCTCAGAGCGGTCATCACTATAACCTTCATATCTTTTGTCTCGGGTGTAGAACGAAGGATATCGAGCATATCAAAACCACTTATTTTTGGCATCATTACGTCACTAATAATAAGGTTTGGTTTTTCTTTAATTGCCATTGCTAGGGCCTCTTCGCCGTCACCGGCAGAGATTATCTGATAACCTTCGGCAATTAGCCGTACACCATAAATTTCGCGTAAGCTTTTGTCGTCTTCAACTAACATTATCTTGGTCATAATTACCTCCATTGTAACTAAATATATCAAAAAAAGCCATAGTTCTAATGGTTATTACCTTCACTTATTGATTGTCCTTGTGATTCTTGAGCGGCGAGTTCGTGCTGTTTAGTGGCGTAAGCAGCTATTTGTTCAGGCGTAAGAGCTTCTCCTCTTGGTACGTTGTGGGTTTCTGATTGAGTTATGGTCTCTGGTTTAAAATCCGGGGCTATAGTTGGTTGTTCTGCTGGTTGAGTTGTTGCCGTGGTCGTTACATTTTGAATTATAGTCTGCTGAGATTGGCGAATTTGAGCTTGTTCAAGTAGCGTTGCCGCCTCTTGTTCGCTAACGCGTGGTAACTCTACATAAAAAGTACTTCCCTCTCCGCGTACGCTTTCTACCCATATTCTACCGCCCATCGATTCCACCAAACGTCGTGATAGATATAAACCTAAACCAGTACCTCCAATTGCATTAGTATCCTTGTTCTCTATACGATAAAATTTTTGAAATAAATGAGGTATATCTTCGGCTGGTATGCCTATGCCGGTATCTTTGACACTAACAGTAACATGCTCGTCATCACCGGTGACATTTATAGTTATATTGCCTGAAGGCGTGTATTTTACGGCATTATCTACTAAATTATCTATGATTTCACGAAGATGGTCGTTGTCGAGATTAACAATATAATCAGGAGCTATTACTCTATCACCTTTGTTATCAGGCATGGGCAGATAATCAATAGATAGTCCTTTTGCTTCAATTTTAGGTCTGAAACTCTCTAATATGGAGTTAATAAACTTTACTATATTTATTGGTTGTGGATTAGAGGTCATTCTGCCGTCCTCTGACTTAGACACATCTAGTAGGTCTTGGAACAAGCGACCCAAGTGTTGTGCCGACTCGTGGGCTTTAGTTATAAAATCCCGAGCTCGGATGTCTATTTGAGCTGTTTGGGGATTCAGAGCTAAACCTAAATAACCTTCGATTGACGCAACTGGCGTACGCATTTCGTGACTAGCCGTGCTAACAAACTCTGCCTGTTCACGCTCCTCGGTCGCTTCTTTTGTTATATCTCTAAAAACGACTATTACACCTGACCCGGCTTCACCAACCGGTGATACGACTAATGAAATAATTAGTTTTTTGTCATTTCGAGTTATAAGAGAAAGTTTTGAAGCACGGATTTGTTGGTTATTATTTAAAACTTGATAGACTGGGTCACTAACTTCACCAAGCACCTCGTCCTTATCGTCGGTTAGACGTAAGACTGATTTATAATTGAGTGAAATAGCATCTTGTTTACTCCAACCCAATATTGCTTGAGCCGCTGGGTTTATAAGACGAATTAGTTCTTGGCTGTCAACAAAAATTACCCCGTCTCCTATAGCATTGATGATAACCTCTGATTTACTTGATACCTGACTTAATTCGTTAGACAAATGTTGGATAGAATGACTTTCCGAAGCATCTTTTTTCGAAGTTTCACGCCAGATTAAAGGGCTGATAAGTAAAGGTATGACCTGTGCTACAATCGCAATAGATATTACATTTGCTGAAGGATAGGCGCCGATGTATTGTAGGGCGAACAAAACCCCACTGATAATCAGAAACGGTAGCCAACCAAATAATATTCCAAAAGCCCCAGAGAATAGGCCAACTATTGTCCACAAAACGATAAAAGGAGACGATTCTATGCCGCTACTCATTATTAGCCAAGCGACGTAGCAACCACTGAGGTAATAAAGCGTAAGAGATAAGGCAAAAGTGTATTTTTTCGGAGGTTTTAAATAAGATATTATACTAGTCAAGATTGTTATACCGGCGATGATAATTACACCAATAGGTACTCTAGACCAATCAGATAGAATAGGAAAATCAGTAAATTTTCCCAAGAGAAAAAGAATAATTGTGCAAATAGCCACCAAAAAAGCCGTCTCACAGACTCGACGGTGACGGAAATTCGAGAATTCAGCTGGTTTTATAATTTTTCTCCCATCACTAAACAATATCTGCTAGATATTATGACGATTATGCTTGTTTTTTGCAAACACTAAACTGGCGTATTCTCGCGTTCGTTATTTTCGATTACTTTTTGTCAAGTAGCAACACGTGGAAAGGGATATTACAACAACTATTAAAAGAAGAACGATACAAACTCCCGACAACAAGGGGTCGAACGAAATACTTTTAAATATACCAAGACACAATATCACCATTAAAGAAGACGCCAAAAGAGAAATGATTAGATGTGCTCGCGATAGTTCGCTGCGAAGTTCTACCCCGTTTTTTTTATTTAGTTTTTTAAACATTTTATTCACATTAGCCCCCTAGCATTTTACTTATGTTTTAATATTATTCTTTCGTCTGTTAATTGTCAAATATGAAAAAATTACCCTATATAATTAGCACTCTTGACAAGAGAGTGCTAACGAGTTTAAAATTAAAGTACAGGGTTTTTAGCCCATAAAAACGTAACAAGGAGGTAAAGATATGAGTAAATTAGTTCGTTTCGATCCTTTCGGGGAGATCAGTGCTTTACAAAGGCAGATTTTTGGCGATGACTGGGTTACGCCAGCCAAAAGTGTTTATTTTCCCACCACTGATATTTATACCAGTGATGATAAAGAGCTTATTGTCGAGGCTCATCTGCCGAATTTTGAGGAAAAGGACATTGATGTAAGTGTTGACGAGGGGACCTTGGTGATTCGTGCTGAAAGTCATGAAAAAGAAGAGGATAAAAAACGAAAGTATATAGTGCGTGAAAGCAGCAGCAGTTTTTATCGTCGTGTACAGTTACCTGGTAGAGCTGATGCCGATAAAATAAAAGCTCGAATGGACGAAGGCGTTTTGCGCGTCTCAGTGCCATTAGTCAAGTTACCACAACCAAAAAAGATAACTATATCCAATAAGTCTTCTAAGTAAAACAAACTTTTAGACTAAAATTACCTCACGTGTTATGCGTGAGGTAATTTGATATAATGATTGGATTATGAAAGTCAAAACTCATAAAAATAACGAAGGTGAAATCGAAACGATTGTCGACAAATATTCGGTTGCGTTCAATAAAATAAGAGATCATTGGCGTGAGTTATTTATTTACTTTTGGGTGTTTTCGGCTATTGGACATTATATTGAGGTTATCGCTGCGACCTTGTCTTTAACGGAAAATTGGTATCCCAAGATGCCAACTATATCACCTATTGCACCGCCTTATGGCTTTGGCGTTGTAGCTGCATTACTAATTGTCCTTCCTTTAAAAAAGAAATATAACCTTAATCTGGCAGTCGTTTTTATATTAAACACCGTGATTATGATGTTAGTAGAATTTATATGTGGCTTTATCGTTACGTTGATGTTTGGTTACAATCCGTTTTGGGATTATAGTCATCAAAGAGGAAACATCATGGGTTTTACTTCGATTCGAAACGGAGCGATGTTTGGCGTTTGCGCCACGGCCTTTGTCTATGTATTTTATCCGCTGTTTGAAAAGTTTTTGCGTAGTCTTGGTCAAAAAAACATTAATTTAATTTTTTGGATACTTGCGATCACTTATAGCATTGATGTTTTATACATTACTGCGACTGGTAATTGGTTGAAATAATGTTTGGTGGAGTATACGCGATTCGAACGCGTGACCTCTTCGCTGCCAGCGAAGCGCTCTAGCCAACTGAGCTAATACCCCTTAACGACATTATACCAGACACCAAAAGCCACGTCATCCGATATGTTAAAAATAAATTACTCCAAAATCAAGAGTAATTTATTTTTGCTGCTGCGCGCCCACCCGGGTCACGTTTGTTTGATTTTTATTTTTATTTTCAGCGCAAAAGCAACCCTAATTGCGCACCAGCACAACATTATTGTGCCTCATTTTTATATTAAACACAAGCAAGATTATAATAATACACTAGCTTTTTTATGTGTTTAATGCTTAAATTAGGGTGTTCAGAAAACTATGCGCAAGAAATGTAGTAATACAAAGTAATCACGGAAGTGGTCGATCTGACAAAAATCATTATTAATACGAGAAAGAAAAGTAAAATGGCACAGCAGAACCTATTCGTTGGTAGCCTAGCATATAGCACTACTGATGAGGGGTTGCAAAACCACTTCGCATCAATCGGTGAAGTAGCTAGCGCCCGCGTCATTACTGATCGTGAAACTGGTCGCAGCAAAGGCTTTGGATTTGTCGAATTTGTCGATGAAGCTAATAATCAAAAAGCTGTTGACGAGTTGAACGGCAAAGAACTTGATGGTCGCGAAATCAGCGTCAGCCTCGCCCGCCCCAAAGAGGATCGTCCAAAACGAGATTTTGGTGGCAACCGCGGCGGATCATTTCGTCAGCGCAGTTGGTAATTAGTTGACAACCAGAGAAGACAGCGCCTTGTATTTGAGGCGTTGTTTTTTATTTTTATAAAAGTTTGATAAGAGGAGAAATTAACCAGTCAATATTGAGATTAAAAATATAATTTATCAGTCCGAAACCATTTAAAAGCCAAGTCATAAGAGTTGCTGAGATTGCTGTTATTAGTGCAAAAGCGATTTTGATTGATAGCTTTTGTGCTGAAATCCAAGCTTGCCATTCATCGTATATTTTACGGCCGTATTCAAGTAATCTACTGATCGATTCAAATTCAACAGCTAATATTGCTAAACCTGCGAATATTACCAACCATCCTGGTCCTGGATAAAATAATAATATAATACCTAAACATACAACTAATAATCCTAGTATTGCGATAATGATTTGCTTAGCTTTTTTAATAACTCGTCTCGACACTATAACTCTCGTTTATTGTTTGTAAAAACTCATTCTCTTTTAAAATAACCGTGTCGTATTGCCCCGCTTTTTTTATCTTGCTGGAGCCTGCTTTTTCTCCAATAACTAGGTAATTAGTGTCTCGTGCAATCGCGTTTTGAAATTTACCACCAAGCTCACGAATTTTTTCCGCAGCTTCATCACGTGACATTGATTTTAGCGTACCAGTAATAACAAAACTTTTGTTTGTAAGTTTTCCGTCGTGCTTTTTAAAGACCGGTTTTATACCTAAATCACGAAACTTACCAAGCAAAGCTTCGTTGTCTGGATCGGCAAACCAAGCGATGATACTTTCGGCTACGACTTTACCGACACCATCGATAGCTGACAGCTCGTCTATATTGGCTTCGCTTAGCTTGTCAATAGAACCAAACTCGTTTACTAAATCGATTGCGATTTGTGCACCAACGTGACGGATACCGAGACCATATAAAAACCGTTCCAAAGGAGGTCTTTTGGTATTATTGATGGCGCTAATTAACTTTTTTGCTGAGATTTCAGCAAATCTGTCGAGTTTTATTAAGTCTTCTTCTTTTAAGGTATAAATATCCGCTAAATCTTTAATTAAACCGGCATCAACTAAAGCCACAACGTTTTTTGTACCCAAAGTATCGATATCTAGAGCTCCTTTACTGGCAAAATGCTCTAGTTCTTTTTTCAGAATTAGAGAGCTGTCGGTGTTTTTTAGTCGATAAACCACTTCTCCTTTGGGTCGAACGAATTCCAGATCTGTATATTGATTTTTGAGAGCTTTTTGGAAGTCAAATTTCTTGGCGGTGTCTGGTCTTAAGCTTTTGACGACGCTTTCTACCTGGGGAATAATATCCCCTGCCTTGAATATAACTACGGTATCCCCTATCCTGAGGTCTAATCGCTTGATTTCGTCTGCGTTATGTAGACTGGCGTGTTTAACTGTAGTTCCAGCTACGACAACTGGATCAAAAACCGCGACTGGAGTGGCTGCACCGGTGCGACCAATACCTATAACGATATCTCGAAGAATTGTCGTAGCTTGTTCTGGGGCGTATTTATAAGCTACAGCTGCTCGTGGCTGTTTGCCGACAATACCAAGCTTGTCAAACTGTGCCCTGTCATTTATTTTTATCACTACACCGTCAGTGCTGTAAGGAAGGCCATCTCGACGTTTATTCCAATAATTAATAAATTCCATTACCTTATTAATGTTGTCAAGCTCTTTTGTTTGTTGATTACATACTACGCCGAGTGCTTTTAAGGCCCTATAAGTAAAAGAGTTAGTTGGTATTTCACTAGGATTGTCGCGCAACAAGTCGTAGGCAATAAAATACAATGGTCGCTCGGCGACTAATTTTGGATCAAGCTGACGAATTGTGCCGGCCGCTAAATTACGGGGATTAGCGAATTCTGGTTCTCCTTGTTTTCGACGTTTGTTGTTGAGTTTTTTGAATTCCTCTTTTAACATTACGATTTCGCCACGAATTTCTGTTCGGCCTTTTAAGAAATCGCTAAAATCTTTTGATTCACGAAGGCGTAAAGGTACGTTTTTAATAGTTCGGACATTTTCGGTTACGTCTTCGCCGACAAATCCGTCACCTCGCGTGACTGCTTGGGTAAATAATCCATCTTTATAAATTAACGAGCAGGCTAAGCCGTCCATTTTGATGTCGGCAAAAAACTTATGAGTCTTGCCTGGTAACAAGGTATTCATTCGTTTCACCCAAGCTTCAACTTCGGCTTTGTCGAACACGTCGTTTAGGCTAATCATTCTTGTGTGATGACGAATTTTACGAAAACCGGTTAAAGGTTTACCTCCAACCCTTTGAGTTGGACTATCTGGGGATATTAATTCTGGGTATTCGTTTTCGATTTTCTTGAGTTCGTTAAAAAGACTGTCGTATATAGCGTCACTTACCAAAGGTTTATCTAAAACGTAATAATCGTAGCTGTATTTTGAGAGCAAGGTTTTGAGTTGTTCGGCACGAGTTCTAGTTTTTGGAGGTACTGCCATTTTCGTCAACCACTCCTCTATAAAGCATGTAAATATAACTAATTATCCAAATGGTAGTTGCGACACTAAGTACTATAGCCACTATTGGAATAAAGGGTATATTCAGCCAAATATTTGATATTGAATTAAGCCAATTGTCGAGTAGTATCAGAGGAGTTAATAGCGCTAACCAGACGACAGAAGTTAATATGTTTGCCCATAATAAGCGCCAAATTATCGCAACTCGTTGCCCAGATACTATTTTACTGCCTATCTTTAGTGCTTTTATAGGATACATACTAGGTAAGGTGGCGGTAATTAATCCGAATAAGGTCCCGATTAATAAATAAACCGAAAGGCCTACGAGAGCTAAGCTTATTGCATAAACTCCAATTACGAAACCAAGCTGATCCATTACTCCGCCATTTTGAGCGGCACTATAAATTATTTTTGCGATAACCGCGGGTAGTAGTTCTAACATGGCTATTGTTCCGACCAAAAAAGTTGGTATAATTGGCGCCCCGCAATTGTATAAACTGTCACGTAACTTAAATTTATGACGAGCCAATAGATTACGTAAAATCCAAATAGTGGTTAGCCACAATATTAAAATGATGAAAATTGAATACATCGCACTAAGTTCATCGCTAGCCGATGATAAACCGCCACCAAAACTGACAAGAGACAATAAACTAGCTCTTGCGACTTCACCGATGGTTCCTTGAGTTGTTATTGACGACTCGAGACTAGATTGAACATTAAGATATGTTTCGGAAGAAATTACCCCCACGATTAAGATTGTGATTACGACAAATAGTAGTGCTAATGACAGAAATAATTTACGATTTGCCCAGATTAAATTATTTGTTTGTTTAGTGAGTTTAATTATGCTTGGTAAGTTTGTTTTTTTGATAAATTTAGGTAGTAATTTCTTTCTTTGAGTTTTTTCCTGACTTTGGTTTTTAGAATTTGTTGGCATTTTGTTTTAACCTCGCAATTCTGTCTTCGATTGGTGGATGTGTACTAAAAAGCTTGCTTAAAAAACCTGGTTTTAGTGGGTTGGAAATAAATAAATGAGCTGTTGAACTTGTTTGTTTTTGCATGGGTTTTCCGTATTGTCCCAGTTTTATGAGCGCCGAAACCATGGCGTCAGGATGACGGGTTGTCATAGAACTGGTTGCGTCGGCTAAATACTCTCGTTGGCGACCAACCGCAAGCTGTATCATTGCTGCAACAATTGGTGCCAAAATAAGCAAAACCACACCGATTATCATTGCTACGGGTGAACGATCTTCGCTGTCTTCGCTCCAAAATAAACTTCGTAAACCTAAATCACTGATAATCCCAATAGCACTCGCTAAACCAAAGGCAATCATCCCCACCCTAATGTCGTAGTTTTGAATATGACCCATTTCGTGTGCCATTACCGCCTCGAGTTCGCTATCGGTCATAATATCAAGTAACCCTGTGGTTACTCCGACGACAGAATGTTTAGGGTCGCGTCCGGTCGCAAAAGCGTTTGGCGCATCATCGTTTATGATATAAATCTTCGGTGTCGGCGCTCCAGTTGTAATGGCGATATTTTCGACTATTCGATACAAACGTGGATTGTCTCGTTTGTCTATTGGTTCAGCTCCGGTCATAGCTAAGGTTAGTTTAGATGCTGCAAAATATTGAATCAGAGCATATAATAATCCGCCCGCAACGAAGCCGTACGCTATTGAAATGTCGTTATAAATATAACTAACTAACCAACCAATAGCCGCGACCAATCCTACGAATGCTGCCATTATAAAAATAGTATTGCGCTTGTTAGCTGCGATTGCTTGATACATAACTTAAAATAAACTTAAAACTTTACTTCGGTTGGTTTTTCGGCTTTTGCAGACTCGGCTTCGTCGAGTTCGAAAAAGTCACGAATTTTGAATTTAAATAAACTAGCGACTAGATTACTAGGGAAGGTTTGAATTTTAGTGTTTAGATCGCGAACCCCGCCATTATAGAATCTACGTGAGGCTTGGATTTTGTCCTCAGTGTCAACTAGTTCTCTTTGTAGTTCTACGAAGTTCTCATTAGCTTTAAGATCTGGATAGGCTTCTGCTACTGCAAACAGACTCTTCAAGGCCCCTTCAAACTGTGTTTCATTTTTTGCGGTGTCTTTAACGCCATTGGCACTTAAAACATTCGCTCGAGCTTGAGTGACTTCTTCGAAGACAGCTTTTTCATGCGTTGCATAACCTTTAACGGTTTCAACAAGATTTGGTATCAAATCAAGTCGACGTTTGAGCTGTACTGTGATATCGCTCCATGCCTCATCAACGCGTACGCGCAACGTTACTAATGAGTTGAAAATTATTCCGATAATTAATGCGATTACTGCTATTACGGCTAATATAATAACCCAAAGTTCCATATTCCCTCCTTATGATTTGTATATGTATTATAACAAAAAAATTTCAAATTTACGAGCACAGTAGCATAATTCTGGTGCGCGGGGCGGGACTTGAACCCGCACGACTTTTGGTCAAGGGATTTTAAGTCCCTCGTGTCTACCAATTCCACCACCCGCGCAAATTTTTCGGGCGTTTTACTGTTTTTTGCGATTTGGAGGCACGTGTGGGAGTCGAACCCACTTAAAAGCTTTTGCAGAGCTCTACGTAACCGTTCCGTCAACGCGCCAGCAAGATTATTATAGCACGATAACACTCAAGATATTACGATAGATCTTGAGCAATTGCAACCAAGTTTAGTAATTGTTCTTTTGTAGCGGATCCGACGTGATTTGCTACAATTTTACCGTCTTTAAAAACTAAAAAGGTTGGCAGACTTGTTATACCTAGTTCGGCAATAAGTTCTGGTGAGGCTTCGGCGTCAAGTTTTGCCACAGTTATTTTTCCAGAAAGTTCTTCGGCTAGTTTATCTACTATAGGCACCATACCTATACAAGGAGCGCACCACGGCGCCCAAATATCTAATAAAACTACATTATTGGTCGTTAAGACTTCGTTTGTGAAATTTTCGTGCGTTATCTCTTTCACTACTAATACCTCCTTGTTATTTTTGGTGCGAGTAGAGGGAGTCGAACCCTCGTTTTAGCCTTGGGAAGGCTACATAATAGCCGTTATACGATACTCGCATTCATTTTTATTATAACGCAATTTGTTGAAACGGTCTTGACATACTTTTATGTCAGAATCCGTTTGCTAATTAGTTAAAATAATTTCTTGTCTTTAATTTCGTCTGGTAGATAATTTTTCTCGTGCTTGAACCCTGATTCCCATTTGTAGTTTTTACCATAGCCTAGGTCTTTCATTAATTTAGTTTCTGCGTTTCGAATATGCAATGGCACAGGTAGGTTCGGATAGTTACGCGCTAATTCTTGAGCTTTTAACATTGCATCAGTAGTTTCGCGAGATTTTTTGCTACGCGCTAGGGCGGTCGCTACATGCGTTAGAATTAAATTTGATTCTGGCATTCCAATTCGCTCAACTGCCTCAAAAGCCGTTACTGTCAAACCGAGTGCGCCGTTGCCGGCTAAACCGATATCCTCGCTGGCAAAAATCACCATACGTCGAGCGATGAATTTTGGGTCCTCGCCTGCTTTAAGCATGCGATGTAAATAATAAAGCGTGGCTGTGTCGTCGCCAGCGCGCATACTCTTGATGAACGCACTAATGATATTATAGTGATTTTCACCCTTCTTATCGTAACTCGGTAGATGTTTTTGGGTCGCCTCTTCCACAACTTGTGGTGTTACTTTCGGTGCAACGCTTAGGGCTAATTCTAAGCTACCGAGCGCTATACGTGCATCACCGTCAGACAGTTCAGCCAAATAATCGATTGCAGCTTTGTTGACACGTTTAGTTAGTTTTTCTTGACGAACAGTTTTTTGCAAAATTTTAATAATTGCATCTTTAGTTAATGGGTCCAGTACTAACACGCGAGTACGCGACAATAATGGATTTATGATTTCAAAGCTTGGGTTTTCTGTAGTAGCACCAATCAGTGTAATTAAGCCAGACTCAACGTGTGGTAAAAAAGCGTCTTGTTGGGCTTTATTAAAGCGATGGATTTCATCGACAAAAAGGATTGTTCGAAGTTGTAGGTTCCAGTTTTGTTTAGCTTGTTCGACTACTTTTTCGACATCTTTTTTACCGCTAGTTACCGCCGATAGCTCTATAAATTCAGCTTCCATTTCATTAGCAATAATACGCGCTAAGGTGGTTTTGCCACTGCCTGGAGGACCCCACAAAATTAAACTAACCGGCTCTTTTTTTGCAACGATTTGTCGCAAAATGGCATTTTCGCCAAGTAATTTATCTTGTCCTACTACGTCGTTGAGTTTTTTGGGCCTCATCCTTTCAGCCAACGGTATTCTTTCCATGGTTTTATTATACCTCGTTACTTGTTGTATTAAGTTTGATGCTGTAAAATTGACTTAAAAGGAGAGACGATGGAATATTTAATCTTGTATCTAGTAATTATATTTGTGGCAGTTATTTTGAGTGGTTTAAGGGTTATCAATCAATATGAACGTGGTGTGGTGCTGACTTTAGGTAAATTTACGAGTATTCGTCAACCGGGTTTAACCGTCATTGTGCCCGTTTTTCAACGGGTTATAAAAGTTGATGTGCGAACTAATACAATTGATATTCCTAAACAAGAAGTTATCACCCAGGATAATGTAACTGTGAATGTTGATGCAGTTGTTTATTTCAGGGTTACTGATTCTAAGAAAGCGATTTTAGAGGTAGCAAACTTTATTTATGCTAGTAGCCAATTTGCTCAAGCCGCTTTGCGTGATGTTACTGGCAATGTTGATCTTGATTCCCTGCTAGGCAAACGTGATGAAGTTAGCTCGCAGATAAAAGATATCGTTGATAAACAATCTGAAAAATGGGGTATTGATATTGAAAGCGTTAAAATTCAAAATATTGAATTACCTCAGGATATGAAACGAGCTATGGCTAAGCAAGCCGAGGCCGAGCGTGAACGTCGTGCTGCGATTATTACGGCTGAAGGAGAAAAAGCCGCCGCTAAAGCCATATCTGAAGCTGCTGATATATTAGGCAAAACTCGTGGGGGTATTAATATTCGCACGCTCCAGACTTTAGAAAAAGTATCGTCTGAACCTAGTCAAAAGACACTGGTTGTATTACCGGCTGATTTAACCGATTCAATTAATCGTTTTATCAAGAAGTAACTTGTCTAAATACTTCAACTCTAGTAAAATATACAGAGCCATTAGGTGCTGTATTTGGCGCTTTAGCTCAGTTGGTAGAGCAGAGGCCTGAAGAGCCTTGTGTCCCCAGTTCAAGTCTGGGAGGCGCCACCAAATAGTATGCGGGTTTAGCTCAGTTGTTAGAGCGCTTCCTTGCCAAGGAAGAGGTCGAGAGTTAGAGTCTCTTAACCCGCACCAACTAAAATAGGTCGGCTTGTCTGGCCTTTTTTAGTTGGTATGAAGCTACGACTCTAACTCTCGACCT
>CAYXMZ010000016.1:13090-15798 GCA_964466345.1 uncultured Saccharimonas sp. (SeqCode) | reverse complement strand
CGTTTCTAGTTATACCTATGTACGATACTATAGTTAAGGTTGCTAGGATGGCTATTACTACTATGACTACGAGGAGTTCGACGATGGTAAAAGCTGGAGTGCGATGGGATGAGGGGATAAGACTAAATCTTACAGAAGATGTTTTACGTGTTTTATTTAATACTCTGCGAGAGGATAGCATAATAGGTATATTGTAACATGTAAAATCAAAATCTGTAAAATCTATTAATTTTTATTCCGTACGCAAAGCTTCTATTGGATTTAATTTGGCAGCTTTTCGCGCAGGAAAAATGCCAGACAACACTGCTACCAACACCAGTCCTAATACTACAGTCAAAACATCAGGAACTGTGAATATAAATAAGTTTACGTCACCCAGGTTCAAATTTTTACTAATAATCGGATTAGCCACCAACCCTGCGACAATCCCCAATCCACTTCCTATGGCTCCGCCAAGCAATCCAATAATAGCCGCCTCGACATTAAATAATTTACTAACACTCCCTTTACTCATGCCAAGCGCTTTCATCAAACCAATCTGGCTAGTGCGCTCAAGAACGCTAATATATTGTGTGTTTATGATACCAAAAACCGATGTCAAAGTTGCCAAAAAGCCGAACAACAACAAAACACCCTGAAGCACACCAATAAACGTATTGACCGCTCCTAAAATGTCAGCCGCAGTTTGAGCCTCATAACCCATATCTTTCAACGAATTCTTCACACTATCGGCATTAATAGGGTCGTCAACGATTACTGATATAGACATGAACTTTCCGTGACTATTGGTATCTTCGTATTGATAATCATAAATTTGTTTTAAAGCGTTAACCGACAAGAAAAGTTTGCTCGAAAACGACAACGAAAAAGAAGATTCTTTACTAACAGCGACAATCTTGTAATCAAAAGTACGAGACGAAGGCTCGCCGATTACAGTAAAAGGCTTAGATACGGTCGCTTTTATGTGTTTACCTAATGCTTCGGGTGCGTCCTTAAACCCTAATGCTTTTACATAACTGTCTGGTATAATCACACTGTCGTCAGTCAACTGTCCTTCAACCGAACCAGCCGCAAACTCAAGTTTAGTACCTGATAGAGATCCGAAAGATGCGATATATTTTTCATCGTTAATACCTGTAATGTATTCGGTCGACACTGAGTAATTAGGGATAACCCTTTCAACATGTTTAATAGTTTTAATTTTAGATATATCAGATTCTGTAACCGCTTCCGTAGAATATGCCGCCCCAACCCTCGTTGTACTACCAGAATACTTAACTGGTTCAGTCCGACTTTCTTGAAGCATAGTTTTAGTCACAAATACAGCTTTGGTATCGGTGTTAGACATGATTATCTTATCAGTATAGCTTCTACCACCCACCCCCAAAGCTAACGACATAGTAATAGTAAACGCCCCTACGGCAATCGCCATGCTGGTCAAAATTGTACGCATTTTGGCACGTTTTAAATTGCGAACCGCCCTTAATGAAATATCGTTTATTTTCATTTTTTCGACCTTTCAATGTGTTCAATTTCACCATCTTTTATATGAATCTGCATATCACAACGTTTAGCCAAATCTTGATCATGTGTTACTATTATCAAAGTCGTATGATTTTGCTTATTATAATTAAATAGTAAATCCTCAACTATTTTTCCAGTCACACTATCCAGATTACCCGTCGGTTCATCGGCAAACAAAATTTGCGGATTATTAACAATGGCTCGAGCCGTCGCTAGACGTTGTTTTTGACCACCAGATAAATCACAAGCCAAAGCTTTTTCTTTATCAATTAAATCGACTTTTGTAAGTGCTTGTTTAATTAATTTTGAACGCTTATGTAACGGGATTCTCGCTATTTCAAGAGGCAGGCTAACGTTGCTATAACAAGTTTCATTACCCTCAACAAAAAAGCTTTGAAAAATAAAACTCATTTTAGTTGCCCTAAAACTATCAATTTCTTTTTGTTTTAATTCAAAAATATTTTTGCCATCTATAATCACCCGTCCGCTATCTGGTTTGTCTAGACCACTCATAATATGCATAAGTGTTGATTTACCAGATCCTGATTTTCCTATAATCGCAACACTTATTCCATCAGGAATAATAAAATTTAAGCCTTTTAAAACAACCAACTTGTTGTCTTTTTTACCATAACTTTTTGTTATATTCTTTACTTCTATCACTTTTGATCCAGCTTGATATCTTTGTAGATTTCACGCGTTACTTGGTCAATTTCTGAACGCAATTGAGGAAAAGGTACTCCCTCGCGCGCCGGAACACCTTCAAATGTCCAAAAAACTCTTTCACTATATCCCCAACCACAAGCTGGAGGCATGCCATATTCCAACATTTCAATAAAATCAACGTCGAGCATCATCGCTTCATCGTCACCAGCTTCGCGTAATTTTTGTTGCTCAATAAACCTGTCTAATTGATCAATCGGGTCATTTAGTTCCGAAAACCCATTACCGAGCTCTGAACCTGCAATAATGGGCTGAAACCTTTGAACAATGCGATCATCGCTACTATCGCTTTTAGCTAGTGGGCTAATGAATTTCGGCGTATTAATTAACCAAACTGGACCGGTAACGTCTTTGCGAATATTTTTCCAAAGTTTGTCAATACTACGCGCACGACTCTCGGTTTTTTTAACTTCTAGATTATTGTTGGCTAATGCTTTTTTGATATCATCGAACGAGCTATC
>CAYXMZ010000016.1:0-12990 GCA_964466345.1 uncultured Saccharimonas sp. (SeqCode) | reverse complement strand
GGACCAATATCATAAACTTTTTCATATCCAGCACCAATTAATTTTTTGAGGGGTAATTCTTGACTGATACGCAAATAGAAATTTTCATCCAGAGAATCCATATGTGTCATAAAAGGAGTTGCATCTGCTCCACCAGTTGTGTGTTCTAAAATTGGAGTATTTATCTCGATAAAACCATTTTGATTCAGATAATCTCGTGTCGCTTGCCAAAATTTACTACGGCGAACAAACCTATCGCGCACGCTTAAATTTACATTCATATCAATATATCGACGACGTAACCGTTCTTCTTTGTTTGTAAACCCGTCAACCGTGCTCGGCATTGGACGCAGAGCTTTTGTAAGTATCCTCAACTTTTTGACCATTATAGAAATTTCGCCGGTCTTAGTTTTGCTCACTTGACCATCAGCTTCGACAAAATCACCGCTATCAAGTAACGGTAACTCGTTTAATCCTAATTGATCTTCGCCAACATTTAAGCTTTCAGTTGTGTCAGATTGTAAAAATAATTGAATTTTTCCGCTAAAATCACGCAACACAACAAAAGCAATTTTTCCAAATTTACGGATACCCATGACTCTTCCGGCCACGGTCACGTTTTGGCCTTGCAAATCATCAAAACGATTTACTATATCGCTAATATAGTGCGTGCGAGATGATTTTGACGGAAACGGATTAATCCCTAGTTTCTTTAAGTCAGCCAGCTTGCGTAATCGTTCGTCACGAAAATCTTTTAGTGTTGCCATATGTATTACATTCTAACACATTAATGCATCAGCAATACAGCCGAATTGTTACGAAATTAAGATGATTTATCGGAGTTAGACTCGATATACAAAATTCTACCCTCAACACTACGCCTACCGTTCCACTCGTTTAATACTGGTTGATACCATACTGATATTGAATCTCCGATTTCAACCACAAATTCTTCACTCTTGTTAAAAGCTACAAACCTAGCTTTCGTATCATTCTTGTCACGCAAATACAAGCTAACATGTTGACCTTCACTTCCCATTTGTCTTCGCTCAATAACTTCTAAATTATCGCTTCTTAAAATAGGCTGGGTATTACCAACCCCAAAAGGTTCTAGACTATTGATAAAGTCTATTAAATTCTCATCTAATTCCTCTAAATTAGCCTCGGTATCAGCCTGTGGTAATAATAGTTTTTCTTGTTCTTCAAACTCTAATCCTTGTTTAGAATAAAATTTATTTATGAATTTACGAAACTTATCAATATTTTGAGTCGGCAAGGTTAATCCAGCCGCCAATTTGTGTCCGCCGCCTTTAGTAATTAAGTCTCCTGCTGAACGAATGGCCGAAGATACATCAAAATCACCATAACTACGAGCAGAGCCTTTTGATTCATCTCCTATTTCTTGAATGATAATTGTTGGTTTGTGGTATTTTTCTAATATCTTAGAGGCTACAATTCCGACAATTCCATGATTCCAATCTGGAGCACTAAGCACTAAAACATAGTCTCTATCATATTTTTCTGCCTGCTTTAATGCTTCCGTAAAAATCTTGTATTGCTCTGCTTTTCGTTCTTGATTTAATACATCTAAAACTTTTGCTTCCTTGTCAGCAATAATGGGGTCTTTGGCTAATAACATGTCGAGTGCGTGTTGAGCTGTTTCTAGCCGACCAGCAGCATTCATACGTGGACCAAGTAAAAACCCTAAAGTCCGACTTGTTATTTGCTCAGTATTAACTTCTGCTATTTTCATCAATGACTTAAGACCGTGTCTTTTAGTTTTCGCTAAAACCTTAAGACCCCAAAGCACATTAGCTCGATTTTCGCCCGTCAATTCTACTGAATCACACACCGTTCCTAAAGCTACTAAATCAAGCATCCATTTTTCTTGCCCTTCTGGCAAACCATCAAACTCAGTCTGCATGGCTTTAACTAACGCAAATGCTACACCCACTCCCGCCAAATGAACAAATAGGTATTTACTATCACGTCGATGTGGATTTATTACAGCTACCGCCGGTGGTAAATCATCAGATAAATCATGGTGATCCGTAACTATAACGTCACAACCTAGTTCTTTGGCGCGTTTTATTTCATCTACACTAGTACTGCCACAATCCACCGTAATAATAAGTTTTGTACCTTTTTTAATAATCTTTTCAATTGCTTGAATATTTAGACCAAAGCCATCGCTAAAACGATTTGGTATAAAAGTGTCAACGTTTTTAAATCCAAACTTTTTCAATGCATCATACAGAAGGGCTGTTGCGGACAAACCATCTATGTCATAGTCTCCGTAAATGGTAATTTTTTCCTGCTCCGAAATAGAAATCTTTAGTCTCTCAATAGCTTTCTCTACATCAGGCAACAAGAAAGGGTCGTTGCAAGATTGACTATAATCGGGACTCAAAAAACTAGAGTCAACACCTCTAGCCTTTAAAATACGTTCTGATAATGTCATCTAACTTTAAAGTTCACTTGATCGTTTTGGTCGACCAGCCGACTGTTGTGACTTTATAACAATGCTCTGAAGTTCTTTAAATATCGGAAATTGTTTGTTAGTAGAATAAATCTTGGTATTACTTTGTTTTTCACTCAACAAGAAACCAACTTTTTCAAGGCGCTTCAGTTCGCGCTGTATATTACCTGGGTCTTCTTTTATAAGCTTTGCCAGACCTCTCACGTGTGTGTGAAAGTCTGGATATTTTGCATAGACTACAACAATCTTGCGACGCACCCTAGATGTAATAAAAACGTCTAACATAGCCTCCCTTATCCATTACTCACTCTCTGCACTTCATCGTAACACAATCTTACAACATTTTGCAACGTCAATTTTTAAAATTTTATCTGACCTCTATTTCCAATTTAATATAATTTGATTAATTTTAGCAACTGTTGCCTCATGTGATGGTACATCGTTTATATCATAATAATGATCAACACCTAAAAAGTTACTCTTAACATCTAGGATATGCAGTTCGTCAGCTAAAACGTGTAGCTTATCAACTATCTCGACTGTGGCTAGTGGAGTAGCTACAACTAAACGCTGCGTTCTGATTGGTTTAACGAAATCCACCGCAGCATCAATCGCTTCAACACCCTCTAACCCGTCAGAAACTAAAATAATTACTCTATCGCGTAACATATCTTTGTTAATTAAACCACCGTCACCAAGCAGGCGATTAATTCGCTGAAAGGCTTGTTGTTTTTGTTGGTCCATTACCGTGTGGTATTCGCCCTCGTAATACTCAGCTTCTCCAGAAGACAGTTCACTATTAGTAGTAAAATCTCCGTCTTGAGAAACACTACCAAGATTTATGTTCTCTCCCGGAATAACCACCTGTTCAATCAAAAGCATAGTTAAAACACAGTGTAAAGCTTGTGCAATTTTTTCACCAATAATTACACCACCATCACTCAAGGCAACAACTGCACAATCTTCGTAACGATACTTTTCAAAAAGCTCCTTAGCCAGAATCTCGCCTGCTTGTTCACGATTTTTAAAATATAGCATACTCCTAGTTTAGCAGTATAATTATAGTTATGCACTATTATGAAGTAGTCCCTGCACAAATTTTTCGTAACGACGGTGATTATTTAACTTACGAATCAAAAGAGAAATTCAATATTGGCCAAGTCGTTTTAATAGAAGTTGGTAGTAAAACCATGCCTGGCATAATTATCAAAAAAACTAATAGGCCAAAATACAAAACAAAATCAATTTTACTTAGTATCGAAGAAGAGAGTCTTCCAAAACAACTAATAGATCTAATGGTTTGGATAGCACAATACTACGCATGTCCTATGCCGTTAGTTGCTCAGACAATTCTACCTAGTGGCATAACCAAAAATCGACGTCAAATAGACTATCGGCAATCCTTCGTCAGTAATCGAAAACGAACAAATTTCGTATTCAATAAAGACCAGCTTTATGTTTTTAAACAACTGGACAGTTTCAATGAAGGCACTTTCCTGCTCCATGGCGTTACTGGTTCAGGAAAAACCGCCATCTATATTGAAACTATTAAAAAAGCTATTGTAGCTAATAAGTCAGCAATCGTACTGGTTCCTGAAATAGCTCTGACATCACAATTAGTTAGCGAGCTTAGTAATCATTTTCAAAACTTAATTGTTACCCATTCACAAATGACCGAGGGTATGCGTTTTCAAGTTTGGCGAAAAATATTAAACAACAACGCACCACAAATCGTACTTGGACCACGCTCTGCATTATTTACGCCTTTAAAAAATATAGGGGCTATCATAGTTGACGAAGCACACGAACCAAGCTTCAAGCAAGAACACGCCCCTCGATATAGTGCTCTTCGCGTTGCTACCATGCTTGGTCGTTTTCATAAGGCAAAAGTTGTTTTAGGAAGCGCCACACCAAATATTACCGATAGGTACTTAGCCGAAAAATCTAATAAACCCATCCTTCATCTTAACGAGCTAGCCCGAATAAACGTTAAACGTCCCAAAATTGAACTAGTTGATATGAAAAATCGTCAAAATTTTAAAAATCATCGTTTTTTGTCAGATAAACTAATAGCTCAAATAGAAAAAACTCTGAAAGATGGCAAGCAGGTGCTTGTCTTTCATAATCGACGTGGTAGCGCCAGTTCGACATTATGTGAACAATGCGGATGGATAGCCGAATGCCCCCGTTGTCATTTACCATTAGTTCTGCACACTAAGGATTATTCGCTTAAGTGTCACGTATGCGGATTAATTCAAAAAGTTCCAACATCCTGCCCTACGTGTAAATCGGCTCAAATTATTCATAAAGGCATCGGAACACAACTTATCGAACGTGAGATATGTAAACTTTTTCCAGAAGCCAGCGTAGCACGCTTTGACGCGGATAACAAAAAAGACGAATCGCTAGATAAACTCTACGACAAAATTTATAACGGAAAAATCGATATAATCATCGGCACTCAAATTGTCGCCAAGGGTCTAGATTTACCTCATTTACAAACCGTTGGCGTAATTCAAGCAGACGCTGGTCTATCTATTCCCGATTTCAACAGTAGTGAACGAGCTTTTCAGCTACTAAGTCAAGTAATTGGTCGTGTTGGACGAAACGATATGCAGACGCACGTTATAGTTCAGTCTTATCAACCAAAACATCCTAGCATAGCTTTTGGACTAAACCAAGATTACGAAGGTTTTTATAGATACGAGATTAAGCAACGTCAGGCCACTTTATTCCCACCTTTTGTGTTTTTACTTAAATTAACTTGTACATACAAGACTGAGGCTTCGGCTGCAAAAAATACAAAGCTTTTAGCTATCAAGATTAAGCAATCTTTTGGCGAGGGTGTTGTTTTTGGACCAGCCCCAGCTTTTTACGAAAGACTTCACAATACTTATCGTTGGCAGTTGATTATTAAAAGCTCTAAAAGAGAGAGTTTAATAAATATTATCAATCTGGTTCCAAAAACTCATTGGCAATATGAATTAGATCCTTATTCGCTCATCTAGGATTTATCTGTTATAATTAGCGTTGATGGATAAAAATTCGATTATTACATTGCCCGACAAAAGATTACGCCAAAAATCTGAGCGTGTTTTAGCTATTACACCTGAAATACTTGACTTGATCAATAACTTAACTAAAGTTGCTTTGTCATGGGAAGACTCTCGTGAACACGAAATTAGTGCAGCAATTTCGGCAGTTCAGATTGGAGCTATGAAAAAAGTAATACTAATCCGCGACAGTTTTGACGACAAAGATAATCGTAGCTTTACAGCTCTAATAAACCCTGAAATAGTCAAACTTGAAGGAGAAATAGTTAAAGACCACGAGGGCTGTTTAAGCGTGCCAGATATTTACGGTTTAATACCGCGTCACAGTAAAATTCGAGTACGGGCTCTTGATATAGATGGAAATAAAGTTCAATTTAAAACTAGCGGATTTTTGGCACGTATTATTCAACACGAAATTGATCATGTAAACGGTATGGTTTTTATTGATCACATAAAAGACTGCCCTGACTCTTTTTTCAAACTTGATAACAAAGGTGAATTAAAACCGGTTGACTATGAAAAACACATCCGCAAAAATAATATTCTTTGGAACTGATAATTTCAGTTTAACAATTCTTGAAAAATTAGTTTCGTCTAATTTTAATGTCGTGGCCGTAATCACAAAAACCGACGCTCCCAGAGGTAGAGGTCATAAATTAACCTCGCCAATCATTAAATCTTTTGCAAATAATCATGGTATAGAAGCTTGGCAACCCATTAAAGTTAACGAAATAAACGATAGGCTCGAAAGCAATGATTTTATTGGTATTCTAGCTAGTTACGGCAAGATGATTCCCAAAAGCACTCTTGAGCTTTTTCCAAAGGGTATAATAAATGTTCATCCGTCTTTACTTCCGAAATACCGAGGACCGAGTCCCATAGAGTCGACCATAACTAATGGAGACAATCAGACTGGCGTGTCGATTATTAAATTAATCGATAAAATGGACGCTGGACCAATCTACGCCCAGAATACTTATAGTCTTTCTGGTAAAGAAACACAGGGTGATTTATATGAAATCCTAGCCAAGGTAGGAGCTGATTTATTAATAAAAATTCTACCCCAAATCATTAACAACTCTCTAAAACCAACTCCTCAAGATAACACAAAAGCAACTTATTCAACTCTTTTAACAAAAGATGACCAATGGTTAAAGACAGACAAAATAACGGCCAAATCAGCCGAAAAATTAGTTCGGGCTCACCTAGTTTATCCAAAAACAAAGCATATCATCGGTGGACAAACAGTCATAATTACAAAAGCTCATGTTACAAATACGTACGAGTCGCCTCTCGACATTAAGTTTAAAGACGGATCTTATCTGTCTATCGATGAGTTAGTAGCACCGAGCGGACGCACAATGAAAGCAGATGATTTTTACAACGGTTATTTAAAGTAACTTATTCTTGTTTTAGTAAAGTATCGCGATTAGCTGTAATTTCTTGACGTAATTCTTCCATTGTTTTATTAACAACATCTCGATAGTCTGGTCTATTTTTTTCAAGCCATTTCGATGCTGCGTATTCAGAAATCAACTTGATATCATCATCTTTTAGACCGGTTTTTGCTTGTAAATTCTTGAATGTTTCGTCAGAGATATAGTCTGGCGCATTAGATTGCAACCAGTTCTCTATTTTGTCGGCTTTTTGATCAACAATCGATTCAAATTCAATCAACTGATCGTCACTCATACCTTCAGACAACTTAGTACCGACCCTTAATTCTAGCTCTTGATAGATATGCTGCAAAAAAGGTTTCTTTTGCTCTGCGGGCATATTATCAAGTCCCACGCTATTTAGGAAATCTTCATTTAGCTGAAACATAAAACCCCTCCGTTATTCCTGTTTAGCTATACTATAGTCGATTTGTCGTTTTTTTTCTAGAACTTAAGTTAATTGAGAGTACGTTTTTTTATTTCGCGGGTAAAGAATTCGAGTTTGTCGCCCTCGTTAATCTTAATTTTTTTAGTTGTTTTAAGACTCAAGCCGCACATTTCACCCTCAAAAACTTCTTTGGCATCTTGTTTTTCGCGTTGTAAATTATCTATTTCGGTCTCGATGGTTTTATTATCTTGCTTTATTTTCACTAATAATCCTGGGTTAATTTTGCCTTTGTCTACTTTGCCTCCAATAATTAATTCGTCTTTTGTAGTTCTAAAGACGCCTTTAACTATTAGCTCTCCAACAACCGTTTCGTTAATTTCTGGCGACAACATCTCTTCTATTGTCTCGCGCGCAACATCAAGCAATTGATAAATTACGTTAAATAACTTAACTTGAACTTTGTTGCGTAACGCCAACTGCTTTATATTGTTTGACATATCTACATTAAACCCATAGATAACGGTGTTGCTACCGAGAGCCATTCTAACGTCATTTTCGGAAATATTACCGACACCACTGTCAACTATATTTACTTTGACTTCACCTTTGGTGTCAATTAGCCGCAAACTATCGACAACCGAAGTCAGAGAACCCTGTACATCAGCCTTGACGATTACGTTAAAGTCTTTGGTTTCATATCGTTGATTTATCATCTTAAGTAAATCACTACCTGTAATATTAGTGCTGGCAGATTCTTTTGCGTTTTCTATTTGTTCTGCTTCTGCAATTTGACGAGCTTCTTTCTCACTCTTAACCACAATAAATCTATCGCCAAATTGGGGTAAAGTTTTAAAACCAGTTACACTAACTGGACAAGATGGCCCGGCCGACTTAATAACCTTGCTTTCAAAATCATTTATAGTTCTAACCTTACCATAAGCCATTCCGGCAACGATAAACTGACCAGTCTTCAAAGTACCTTGTTTAATTAATAATCCAACCAAAGCTCCTCGACCAGCTTCTAGGTTGGCCTCTATTACTAGACCCTCAGCAGGCACATCAACATCGGCTTTTAGATCTTCCATATCAGCAACAAGAAGTGTCATATCAAGTAATTTATCGATATTCTGACCAGTTTTAGCCGAAACCTCAACCATAACTGTGTCACCACCCCACTCTTCAGGGTTTAAATTATATTCAGAAGCTAACTGTGTTTTAACGCGAGCGGAATCGGCAGCGCTTTTATCAATTTTATTGATAGCGATTATCATTTTGGCATTAGCAGAGCGAGCAAATTTTATTGCTTCAACAGTCTGAGGTTTTACGCCATCGTCAGCTGCCACGACTATAATGACTATGTCTGTTAATTCAGCTCCGTGTTGTCTAATAGAGGCAAAGGCTTCATGGCCAGGCGTATCTAATAAGGTTATCACCCTGTCACCGCGTTTGGCTTGATAAGCACTGATGTGTTGAGTTATTCCGCCAGCTTCACCAGACACCACTTCGGTATTCAAAATTGCATCAAGCAAGCTAGTCTTACCGTGATCAACGTGACCCATCATAGCCACAATTGGCGGCCTAGGCACGGCTTTGTCGGATATTTCGTGAACTTTTTTTCCATTACCGTTCGTGGTAACTTCTTTTTTTTGTAATTCCACGTCATCAATACCAAGTTCCGACAAAATAATAGTTGCCGTATCAAAGTCAATTTTTTGATTAATAGTAGCCATTATACCGTTCTTGAATAACTCACCTACCAACCTAGTAACGGGCAAGTTTAGTTTTTCGGCTAGTTCATTGACCGTAATTGAATCGCCAATGGTAATAATTTTCTCTGGCATTTCTAGCCTCCTTCTACCGCTTTTTAGCGATTATAACGCTTGCCTACTTTTTGGATTTTTGCACTAATCTCAAAGATATTTTTCTATTGTCTTTGTCGATTTCCAAGACCGTAAACTCTTTGCGTTCATTTAATGTAAAGACTTTTTCAGGATCCGAACTATCGTCACCTCCAAGTTCACTAACATGAACCAAAGCCTCAACACTAGGACTGATCTGAACAAAAGCACCAAAAGGCGTAATGCGCGTGATAGTACCTTCGGCTGTATCACCTACCTTTAGTTTATCAACCTCTTTCACCCACGGATCGTCAGTAAGCTGTTTCATACTTAAGCTCAAACGATCTTTGTCGATGGCAATAATCTTAGCCTCAATAGTATCACCAACTTTTACATAGTCATTTGGGTTATTTACCCGTTCCCAGCTAATTTCACTGATATGAACGAGGCCTTCTATCCCGTTGACATTAACAAACACACCAAAATCAACTACGCCAGTTACGACACCTTTTACGGCATCTCCAATAGACATTTTTTCAAAACGCTCAGCCAAACCGTCTTTTATTGCTTCTTTTTCACTAAAAATAAGTTTGTTAGCTTTTTGGTCACAATCAAGTACCCTTACAGTTATTTTTTGTCCAACTAAAGTATTGAGGCGTTGTAGAATCTCGTCCTTATCGTTATTACTAACTCTTGGATAGTGCTCTGCCGATAATTGTGAAACGGGCAAGAAACCTCTTACGCCTTCGTATTCTACTAATAATCCGCCTCTATTTGCATCGTATGGAGCTACTTCAAGAGTTTCGCCACTTTCTAATTTAGCGGCAATTTCATCCCAGCCACGATCCTTGGCTGCTTTTCGAAGAGACAACAAAACGCATCCGTCGTCCATCTCGGCACTAATTACACTTGCAGTTACTTCATCACCAATGTTTAAATTTTTATAAAAACTAGCTTCGCGACGTGGAACCATTCCGACGCCCTGTGGTCCTAAATCTATCAATACCTCGTGTTTACGAATTGATAGAATTGTTCCAGTGATAGGTTCACCCTGTATTAATTGTTTTATTTCTTCGCCATGCTTTTCTAGCAGGTCGTCCATAGTTGTGGCTTTTGCCATATATTTGTTAACGAGATCAAAAACATCTAAAGCAACAGCTCAAGCTGCCCGTCTCGCCTAACTCCTTCCATATAATATTTCCTCAAAGCACGTTTAGGTGATGTGCTATTGGACTAATGTATATTGTACCCTTAATCCACCTCTAAGTCAAAGCGTTTCTTAGTTGATTGAATATATTCTGCTAACAAAGTAGCTAGAATTACAAAAAAGACCGGTTTTATGATATCTAGATCAGCACCACCTTGTGGCATCTCTGCGACATCACTAGAAAGAGCGTCCGCAGTTTCATCACCGGTCGCTTCGTCATCTGATTGCCCCAGCTCAACCTCGTCGGTTGATATTGGTTCTTGAAAAATAGGCGGTTCTTTATTAATCGGGGTCCGGGCTATTTCACCACGCCATTTTACTGCGTAAAGCGAACCTATTAGCCCAAATACCAAGACCAATCCTATCAAAACAAAAACAATCTTTTTTCTCTCCATAAACTGCAACCTCTAATTATATTTTAGCATTTTATGTTTACTTTTAAAAATGGTAGAATGGTTTCATTATGATAATAGCTATCGATACAGGTGGAACCAAAACTCTCGTAACGAGTTTTGGACGTAACGGTCAATTAAGTACGAAACAAGTAAAGTTTCCTACTCCTCAAAATCAAAATGAATATATAAAAGTTTTAAGAGGTGTTTTAAAAGAACTTTTTGGCAACAAAAAGATCGATATGGTAGTTGTTGCAGTTCCGGGTATCGTTGAAAACAATATTGCCGTTAGATGTCCTAATTTACCTCTGTGGCATAATTTTGACATCAAAGTCGGCTTATCTGAATTACTTGGCCAAACACCTGTTTTTGTTGAAAACGACGCCAAATTAGCAGGCTTAGGCGAAACACGACAATTAAAACACATTCCACCTCAGTCATTGTATTTGACTATAAGCACGGGTATTGGTAGCGGAATTATAACCGACGGACACATCAACAAGGCTTTATCCAACAGCGAAGCTGGACACATCTTAGTTGAATACGACGGAAAAAACCAAGAGTGGGAAGCTTTTGCTAGCGGTAAAGCTATTCGAAATTTCTATGGTAAATATGCCAGCGAGATAAAAAATAAGCGTACGTGGAACCAAATTGCCGATCGTATTAGCCGTGGTTTTCTAGCTGTTATACCTACCCTACAGCCAGATGTTATTATAGTCGGTGGCAGTATCGGTACATACTTCAAGAAATATTCAAAACAACTCAAAAAAATCCTCAAGAAAAAGTTACCTAAGATTATTAAACTACCAAAAATTATACGCGCCAAATACCCAGAACTAGCCGTTATATATGGATGCTACTACTATGCACTCGACAACCGTACTGCTGAAAAAAATTAAAACCGACTATCCTCAGTTTCGTTTCAAAAATATTGGCGACTATAAGTGGTTAGATAGCGAAAATACTGTTTTTTATGATACAGAAGATGACCGATATCTATTGCATGAGCTAGCTCATGCAATATTAGGGCACACTCATTACGAATACGATCTAGATTTAGTAAAAATGGAGCGTGATGCCTGGGAAAAAGCAAAAAAAATAGCACCAAAATATAATATCGAGATAGACGACAATTTTGTTCAAGACAATCTTGATCAATACCGCAGTTGGCTGCATTCTCGAAGTACCTGTACGACTTGTGGCTCAACTGGTGCGCAAACTGATTCAAAAACATATCTTTGCCCAGTTTGCAATACGAAATGGCGTGTAAATGACGCCCGTAGATGCGAATTGCGTCGTTATTTAGTCAAATAAACCCCGCACCCTAAAAAGCGCGGGGTTTATTGTCTGTCTATTTTTTCTATTTATGCTTCTTTTACGATAGCTTTTCGGCGTCGTGATATACGACCACCTTTTGCACCAGCAATTTTAGCCAACTCGCGGTTAGCTGCAAAACCACCGGTATGACCCCTTTGACCACCTATACGGCCGATTTTGGCATAAAAAAGTGGGTCTTTAGCTATATTTTTCTTGGCAGCTAGCTTGCCACCCTCTGTTGTTCCTGACATTTAATTTCTCCTCTATTTATTAAATCTTTCCACACTCTTTTAAGTGTAAAAATCATTATTTTACCTCACACATGATATGTGTATGAGTATTATTGTACCACAGCTTAAGCTTATTGTCAATATTGCTATAAGCTTTATTTTATGTCGTAAAAACCTTGCATCAATACCCTTGATACGCTAATATAGATAAGCACCTTTTTTAAACCCCCAATTAGGTTTGAAAATAAAAAACGACCATGTCTGCGAGATTGGTCGTTTTTATTAACTAAAGAAAAGAGCCATCCTAATTCGGATGGCTCTTTTATAATTCGGCACCGTGCTAGTTTCCCGCTTGTGGCAGTATAATCGCCGCTACTGGGCTTGACTTCTGTGTTCGGAATGAGAACAGGTATTTCCCCAGCGCCATGGACACCGATTTATTATCGTTATTCAAGATAATGATAATAAATCGGTGTCTAATCACACGGTTTTAGAATGTAAAATTTCAAATCAACGGTGGTACTACCACCAAATACTAGTTAAGTCTACAAAAAGGCAATGGGACTATTAGTACGCTTCGGCTACATGTGTTACCACACTTCTACCTTGCGCCTATCAAACTGATTATCTCTCAGTGTCCTCGTAGGGAAATCTTATCTTGAAGTTAGTTT
>CAYXMZ010000015.1:1158-16697 GCA_964466345.1 uncultured Saccharimonas sp. (SeqCode) | reverse complement strand
TAGCAAATTAAAAGCCCCGCATAATTATTTCCGATTAAACTCAGAAATACGGGGCCTGTTAAAATCAACGTTCACTTTAATATTATACGTTCTGCTTCTTGCTGCAAGCTACATACTTGCACTAAATAGTTCTCTTGCCTCTTAAGCATATCATAAAGAACAATATTTGGCGCATCTTCCAACACTTGTATTAAACCTTGATATTGGTCAAGAGCGTCAAGCTCTTCGGGGTTAGCCCATTCGGCCTCTAGGACGCCCACCCCCGCAACATAAGACATAGCTAAAACATCTCTACCTTCAC
Organism: uncultured Saccharimonas sp. (SeqCode); assembly: GCA_964466345.1. GTDB lineage: Bacteria > Patescibacteriota > Saccharimonadia > Saccharimonadales > Saccharimonadaceae > UBA1547. Next base: position 16,396 of record CAYXMZ010000015.1, on the reverse strand, counting down.
TCATGTCTCCCGAGCCGTTAGCAAAAGCTTTTATCGATTCTCTACATCTTTTAAGTTGCAGCTTTGGCGTATCTTGAATATTTTTAATCTTATTCAAAACCGTTTGTAGCCCAAGGATGTGCCTTTTTTTCTCTTTTCGTTGGAGAAAGAGATTATAACCACCTAGACCAATAAGTCCTGCTCCCGCCCCGGTAATTATGTCTGTTCCTATCGAAATTATCCATTGAGTCTCTAATGGTGGGTTTGCAAATGCATGAATAGACAGGCCTATCCACACACCGAGAAATCCTCCGGCAATCAGCAGAGCTTCTTTCGAAGCCCAGCTTTTTCCAGTCGCACTAGCAACCAATAGAACGACCATCAGAACAGCTAGCGTAATACCTATTGCTCCCACTAAGCCAATCATCTTACACTCCTTTCTACTCTTTCTGCACCAACGGGCTACTGCTCTATACAAAAAATAAACGTTGTAAAAATACATCGGAGATTTTAAATCTCAACAACCTTGGTACTATAACACATTTATGATTAAAAATCAATAAAAGCATAATACCCCAATCCAGAGCCTGTTCACCTATATAGCCTAATTATTTGACAATGTTTGAGTATCATGATATATTACTTTCCGTTGAGCTAGATACTCTGTTCTACCGAAAGGTGGTGATTTACTATGGTAGAGATAGACGTCAAAGCTCACGAACAAGGGCAAGCGGATGCGTTAGCGCGTGGTAGAGAGCACCTGAACGAAATTCTTGAGGCAATAAGACTTCAAGAATTGTGCGACGAGGCTATAAATATAGCCGTTGAGAAATATAACAACGGAGATAATGGTAGCCACTTCGTAACTCGCAACTTCCCATTTAAAGTTAGAAGGTATCTGAAAGGCATAACCGCCGATCAGTTGACTTTCTTATTGAAGGAATGCATTAAGCAACCTAAACAAGGAAAGTTAAGGGTTTATGCTTATAATGGGTTAATGTCAGGCAAGATATACAACGGATATGTTTGCGTCTCATATGACGTAGATTGGCCGTTCAATAACTAGCCCTTCCCTTGTTCGTGACCGCGCCCCCGTAAACTATATGTTTTCGGGGGCTTTTCTTTAGCATACAAAAAATCTCCGAAATCTCGGAGATTTTTCGTTTTGATAAGCAGTAAAATTACTTGGTTATCTTGGTAACTACACCAGCACCAACAGTCTTACCACCTTCGCGAATAGCAAACGACAATCCGTTTTCCATTGCAATCGGAGCAAGCAACTTAACGTTGAAAGTAACTGTATCTCCAGGGATAACAAGTTCTTTGTCTGCTGGCAATTCAACTTCACCAGTAACGTCAGTTGTGCGGAAGTAGAATTGTGGCTTGTAGCCTTTGCTAAATGGTGTGTGACGACCACCTTCCTCTTTTTTGAGGATATATACCTGAGCTTCAAACTCGGTGTGCGGTGTTACAGTACCTGGTTTTGCAATTACTTGACCACGTTCGATTTGATCGCGTTCAATACCGCGCAAAAGCAATCCGGCATTATCACCTGCTTGACCTTGATCGAGAGTCTTTTTGAAAGCCTCGACGCCAGTAACAACTGATTTTTGAGTTGGGCGAATACCAACGATTTCAACTTCTTCGTTGACGTTGATTACACCTTGTTCTATACGACCCGTAGCAACAGTACCACGTCCTTTAATAGAGAACACGTCCTCAACAGGCATCAAGAATGGTTTGTCTAAATCGCGAACTGGTTCTGGAATATACTCATCCATAGCCTTGATAAGCTCCATGACAGCATCTTCAGATTCTTTATCACCCTCAACTGCTTTAGTAGCAGAACCTTTGATGATAGGAGCATCTTCGTCGTAACCATTTTTGGCTAGTAGTTCACGGATGTCTGCTTCGACTAATTCAACTAGTTCTGGATCAGCTAAGTCCATCTTGTTTAAGAAAACAATAATTTTCGGAACACCAACTTGATGAGCCAAAAGTACGTGCTCACGAGTCTGAGGTAATGGTCCATCATTAGCAGCGACTACTAATATAGCACCGTCGATTTGAGCAGCACCGGTAATCATGTTTTTAATGTAATCAGCGTGACCTGGCATATCAACGTGCGCATAGTGACGTTTTTCTGATTCGTATTCGTTGTGGCTAGTAGCAATCGTAATACCACGAGCTTTTTCTTCTGGAGCGTTGTCGATCTGATCATACGCTACAGGTTTGTTGACTTCGCTTGGCAATCGTTTTGCCAAGACACTAGTGATAGCAGCCGTAAGTGAAGTCTTACCGTGATCAACATGACCCATAGTACCGACATTTACGTGTGGCTTGCTTCGATCAAAGTTTGCCATTCTTTAGTTTCTCCTTGTTATTAATTAGTTTTAGCATGAGGTGTTAACTACAATAGCAAACAACCCCACAATGCTTGAGATTATTATACACATTTTACAGATGTCTGTAAAGCATCAAAAGTTGTTTTATTCAGTTGACACTTTGATAGTAGAAAGCATCTTGTCATTAATTAAACTCAATACTTGTGCGCTGTATTTTGCACCATTTTCATCTATATATATATTTGGTATTATAGTACCATTTGAAAGACGACTAAAAGATGAGGACGTGTAATAATAATATTCATCTATTCTCATACCCTCAACGGTTTCCTCTGGAGTGCGGGGCTGATTAGGCTCTGTTGATCGATACAACATACCTAAAGCATTTCCCGGTATTAAGTTTTCAATATTAGATATATACTCTAGTTCAACTCCAGCTGGTTTACCAATGAAATAAACCGTGTCGCCATCAATTTTATAACGTACATCACTTAAGCCTTCTGGCACATCAAACTTTAAACCCCACTCGGCAATAATTAGTTCGCTTCCGTCAACACCGGGCAATCCTACTCCCATATCGGTATTTTTATTATTATTTTTGTTTAAATAGAAATAGGCTGCGCCTGCCCCAATTCCCAACAGAACTACGGCTAAAATTATAATCAATATATATTTTAATTTTCCTTTTTTCTTTAAATCTTCCGGTGGCGAAACCACTGGCGTTGTATCTGGTTCGGACGAACTTATTCTTATTTCGTTATCCATCTACCCTCCTTGATTCATAACCTAATATTAACAAAGTAAAAAATTAATTACAACTTATGCTTAATATTATTATTTTGAGCGCTTAGCGATAATCTCTTGCGCCACATTTGGTGGAACCTGCTCATAATCCGCTAATTCCATTGAACTAGCAGCACGCCCTTGTGTCATAGAGCGAAGATCACCAGTATAACCAAACATGTTTGCCAAAGGCACGAGTGCTTTAATAAGCTTAATGCCGTCACTCAAATCATCCATCGACTCAACTCGACCACGTCTTGAATTTAAGTCACCAATTACGTCGCCCATGAACTCTTCTGGCGTAGTAACTTCTGTACGCATCACTGGTTCAAGGATAGCTGGGCTAGCTTGTTGAATACCAGTTCTAGTCGCCAACGCACCGGCCATTTTGAATGCTAATTCACTTGAGTCGACGTCGTGGTAGCTACCATCATATAACGTAGCTTTTACGTCGACTACAGGGTAGCCAGCAATTACACCACCTTCTAGGGTTTCACGTACACCAGCTTCAACCGCTTTGCGATATTCCTGAGGCACTACACCACCTTTAATTTCGTCAATAAACTCAAACCCTTTGCCGGTTTCATTCGGTTCATATTTAATCCAAACGTCACCATATTGACCATGACCACCACTTTGTTTGACATGTTTACCTTGTGCCTGAGCGGTATTAAGAATAGTTTCGCGGAATGCAACTTGCGGTTCACCTACGTTAGCTTCAACATTAAATTCACGACGCATGCGGTCAATCAAGATATCAAGATGAAGTTCACCCATACCAGACATAATTGTCTGTCCGGTTTCTTCATCAGTATGAACCCTAAAAGTTGGATCTTCTTCTGCCAAACGTTGTAACGCTACTCCCATTTTTTCTTGATCGGCTTTGGTTTTTGGCTCAACTGCAACAGATACTGGTGGATCAGGGAAGGTAATCGCTTCTAGGATAATCGGCTTAGCCGTATCGCACATAGTTGCACCAGTAAAGGTACCTTTAAGGCCCACAACCGCCGCAATGTCTCCAGCAGAAATAGAGCTGATATCCTCACGTTTGTCGGCATGCATTCGTAATATGCGTCCGATGCGCTCTTTTTCACCAGTAGTGGCATTTAATACATAGCTGCCAGCGTTCATCACACCGCTATAGACGCGTATGAATATTAGCTTACCCACAAACGGATCGGTAGCTACTTTAAAAGCTAGCGCACTTAAAGGTTCTTTTTCGTCTGGTTGACGTGAAATTTCATCACCAGTTTTTGGATCTTTACCCCAAACTTCACCAATATCAAGAGGTGATGGCAAATAATCAACCACTAAATCGAGCAATTTTTCAACAATCACGCCACGTCCGTCACCACCGGTTACCAAGAAAAAGTCACCAGTAATTACACGTTTGCGTAAAGCGCTTTTGAGCTCGTCGATAGTTATCGAGTCCTCACCCTCCTCGAGATAACGCTCGAACAATTTATCGTCAGCCTCTATAGCTGCTTCTATTAGAATTTTTCGAGCATTCTGAGCTTTTTCGAGCATGTCAGCCGGAATTTCACTTTCGACCAATTCATGGTCAGTATAATCTTTGTATGTATAGGCCTTCATGTCTATAAGGTCAACAACGCCACAAATTTCTTTTTCAAAGCCTATCGGCAGATGAATCGGAAGTGCACTGCGACTGAGACGCTTGTGAATTGATTCTAATGATTTATAAAAGTTGCCACCAATTTGATTTATTTTATTAATAAAACAAATTCTAGGAACATTATACTTATTCGCTTGACGCCAAACGGTCTCAGATTGAGCTTCGACGCCCATTTTACCGTCGAAAATCGTCACCGCTCCGTCAAGTACGCGCAAACTACGCTCCACTTCAGCTGTGAAATCGATATGTCCTGGTGTATCAATAACATTTATCTTGTGTTTTTTCCAAAAAGAGGTCACTGCAGCTGAGGTAATAGTAATTCCACGTTCACGTTCTTGTTCCATCCAGTCGGTAGTTGTATCACCTTCATGGACTAAACCAATTTTGTGACTCAAGCCAGTACGATACAAAATTGCTTCTGTAGTAGTAGTTTTTCCAGCGTCAATATGAGCAATAATACCAATATTGCGTAAGTCCTTTAGAGAAGTGCTTTTTTCTGCCATTTTATTTCCTTATACCTTATTTTTGTTATCTTATCCCTTGAATGCAAAGTGAGCAAACGCTCGGTTAGCTTCAGCCATTCTGTGAGTGTCTTCTTTCTTCTTGTATGCACCACCAGCTTCGTTATGAGCATCAACTATCTCAAGTGCTAGACATTGTGCATAAGATGCTCCTTTACGATCACGCGCCGCACCAACTAACCAAGTAAAAGCAAAGTGTTGTTGACGATGACCTTGAATAGGAAAAGGTATCTGATAGTTTGCACCACCGACACGGCGAGACTTAACTTCAAACTCTGGTGAGATATTAGCCAAAGCTTTTTCAAACAACTCTAATGGATTTTCAGAATTAAGTTTTTTGGATGCAATTTCCAAAGCTTCATATACGGCTTTTTCGGCTACGTGTTTTTTACCATTAAGCATAGACTTATTGATAAGACGTTGAATTAATACGCTCTGGTATTTGCGATCTGGTTTAAGATGACGTTGCAGAGATTTAGTTACTTTACGAGGCATTATTTCTTCTCCTTCTTAGTACCGTATTTGGATCGACCTTGAGCGCGTTTTTGCACTCCTTGTAGGTCTAAAGCACCACGTACAATGTGATAACGTACACCCGGCAAATCTGGCACACGACCACCGCGTACTAATACGACTGCGTGCTCTTGTAGATTGTGTCCTTCGCCTCCAATATATGCCCAAACTTCTTGACCGTTAGTCAAGCGAACACGCGCTACTTTACGTAAAGCTGAGTTTGGCTTTTTTGGAGTTTTGGTTGTTACGCGAATACAAACACCTCGTTTCATTGGGGAGTCTTGCTCATAATAATGGGTTTTTAGAGCATTAAAAATCTTGCCTAAGCTTGGCGATTTAGATTTTTTGACCGCACGTTTACGCGGTTTACGCACTAATTGATTAATTGTTGGCATTAATACTTTTCCTCTCGCTCTCTGGCGAATTAGCATAGAATAGCTTTAATTACTTAATTTTTCAGAGCAGAATCAGCATCTCCACTCTAAACCTCTTGTGATAAGAGGTAAACTCGTTAGTGATTATACCACAAAACCCCTATTTAATGCAACTTCAAAAAGAAAAGCCCCTCAGTCTAATAAAAGACCTTGGGGCTATTGTTAACGCTTATTCTTTTTTTGATTCCTCCCTACTACTCCTATTATTACGCCTGTTAAAAACACGATAGCGAACAAGAATCCGATAGCAATAGCGCTCAATACAGGAGAAAAAACCATCTGAGAAACAATCATAGTACACCCCTTTCTAACCTAGCTAGGCGAAAATAGAATATCTACTATTTAAATGGCGCTCGAAACGACTTTCAAGCAATCCGTAAGCACCGATGCATGTATACGGTGCTTACGGAGTGCTCGAATAAAAATAAGCGTTGTAAAAATACGTCGAGATAATTAACCTCAGACAATTTTTGATTATATCATGTTTATGATAATTTGTCAATCTTCCAAAGCAGACTAGCCCTTACTGGGTAGGGTTAGCCTGCTTACGGAAATATATATAGTAGAAAGAGTCTGCTAGCTAATCATATCTATGTCAGACATAATATCGCTAAGTTCTTCGTTGTTTTCGATTGACTCAGCTGCGTTTTCAGCAATAGCACTTTCGTTCACAGTTGCCGCTTCGGCACCATCGGAGTACTCGTTATCATCCTCTTCTGGTTTTTCTTCTATTTGATTGCATCTAGCACCGGTACCAACTGGGATCTTCCGTCCAATAATCACATTTTCTTTGAGACCATGTAGACGATCGATACGACCAGTGATAGCGGCGTTTATCAATACACGAGAAGTATCCTGGAAGGATGCCGCTGACAAGAAACTATCTGACCAAATTGACACTTTAGTAATACCAAGTAGTAATTGTGTAAATTCAGCTGGTTCTTTGCCATCGGCTACTAATTGTTCGTTTTCTTCAACCGCAGAAGCTTTAGAAACAATATCTCCCGTCACAAACATACTATCTCCAGGAACTTCTATTTGAACACGACTGAACATCTGACGTACGATGATCTCAAGATGTTTATCTGCTACATCTTGACCTTGAGTTGCATAAATACGCAAAACTTCATTAATAATATAACGTTGTGTTGCTTCAACACCCTTGAGACGCATTAGGTCATGAAGATTTAGCGAACCAATAGTTAGTCTGTCACCCTTTTCTACATTGTCGCCATTGTCAACTACTAACTGCGTGGTATTTGGTATCTCATAAATTGCAGGGGCGTCTACACTACCGACCAAAATTATCTCGTCATCGCTAATCTCTACAACACCATCAAATGGAGCCACGAGTTTGTTTTTGCCTTTAGAGGCTAGAGCTTCACCCGTTTTGACACTAGTGCTTGATTCGATTTTTGGCTTAAGGTCACCGAGAGCAATATGTTCAACTTTAGCGGCGTTTGGAATTATAGTAACAATATATTTCTTACCTTTTTCTACTACATTTACACTACCAGCAATTTCAGTCATATAAGCTTGGCCTTTAGGGTTGCGAGCTTCGAAAAGTTCTTCAACACGAGGAAGACCTTGTGTAATATCTCCACCAGCCTCACCACCTTTGTGGAAAGTTTTAAGTGTTAACTGAGTAGCTGGCTCTCCAACAGACTGAGCCGCAATTACACCAACTGGTTGAGCTGGTCCGACTAGATGACCAGTAGACATATCAGTACCATAACTCTTGCGTGGAATACCGCGCAAACATTTGGTTGTCAAAACTGATTGAATTTTCACACTATCAATACTGTTATCGGCTTCGATAGCCATGGCAATATCGTGCGTAATCATCTCGTCGGCTTTAATGTAACCTGGAACTTCTTCCGCTGCATAGCGACCAATTAAACGACCAGAAAAGCTAATCATCGTCACCTCAGACTCATTTCGATAAATTCTAAAACCTTCATCTTCATAGTCTTTTTCATCATCAAAAGTAAACACGTCTTGAGCTACGTCAACCAGACGACGCGTCAAATAACCAGCGTCAGCGGTCTTAAGAGCTGTATCAATCAACCCCTTACGTGCTCCTCGCGTAGACACAAACTGCTCAAGCGAACTTAAACCATCTTTAAAATTAGAGCGAATAGGGAGTTCTACCTCGTGATTATTTGAGTCAACGATGACACCAATCATCGCCGAAGCCCATTTAATATTAGAGATATCACCACGAGCTCCAGAGTTGACCATCATACTTACGCTAGTATCTTGTTCTTTTAGCTTTTCTCCTAGAAAATCGATTGCTTGACGGTCAACGTTACGCCAAGCCGAAACAGTCAAATTATAACGTTCTTCGTCAGTTATCAAACCTTGATCACGTTGTTCAAACATAAGAGCCGTTTTAGCATTACCCTCGGCAATAAAATCATCTATATCATCAAATTGTACGTAATCGTCTTTTCCAGTCGAAACTGCAGCAACAGTAGCGTATCTAAAGCCGAGGCCTTTTATACGGTCGGCAACACGAGCAGTAAGTTCAGCACCATATCTATCGAAAATAACTGCTAGTACTTTTTTCAACTGCTTTTTAGTCTGCACCGAGTTATCATAAGGAAAATCTTCTGGCAAAATATCATTAAAGAATACTCGTCCCAAAGTTGTTTTGCGAATTTCGCCACGATACGATACCTTGATTGGACTCTGTAATTTGATTTTACCAGCATCAAAAGCCATTTCGACCTCATAAACAGAACTGAATGCTTTAATTTTATCATCCTTAACCGATGGTCTATCGTATGTCAGATAGTAATTGCCCAAAACGACGTCTTGTGCAATATGAAGTACCGGAGCACCATCGGCAGGTTTAAGCAAGTTGTTAGTTGCACTCATCAATTCGCGTGCTTCACGCTGTGCCGCTACCGACAGAGGTAGATGAACTGCCATTTGGTCGCCATCATAATCAGCATTGAAACCGTTTGCGACCAGTGGATGAAGTTGAATAGCCTTACCATCTACCAATACTGGCTGAAAAGCTTGAATAGACAAACGGTGGAGCGAAGGAGCACGATTCAGCAGAACATAACGGCCTTCAATTACCGCATCCAAAGCATCCCATACCGCCGTGTCGCCAGCTTCAATTAAGCGCGCTGCTGAACGAATATTATAGGCGTATTCATTACGTATCAACCAGCTGATTATAAATGGTTTAAAAAGTTCCAAGGCCATTTGTTTTGGTAATCCACATTGATCAATTTTGAGTTTTGGACCAATCACAATAACCGAACGACCAGAGTAATCAACACGTTTACCAAGCAGATTCTGACGGAAACGTCCTTGCTTACCACGCAACATATCACTAAGCGATTTCAGTCTGCGACGTCCACTAGCCGCACTGACGACACGATTACCTTTAGCGGCACCGTTGTCAATCAAGGCGTCAACTGCTTCTTGAAGCATCCGCATTTCATTACGACGAATAACCTCAGGAGCGTTCAAACTAATAAGCTTTTTAAGTCGGTTGTTACGATTGATAACACGTCGATAAAGATCATTTAAATCAGAGGTAGCAAATCGTCCACCAGTTAGCTCAACCATTGGTCTCAAATCTGGAGGAATAACTGGCAAAACAGTCAACGATAAGTTTCCTGGTTTTATACCAGCATTACGAATACCTTCAATGGTCTTGAGACGTTTACTAATTCGTTTTGCCCGCTGACCTTTCGCGTTTTCTGCTTCAACCCCAAGGTCTTTAATTAGCTTATCTAAGTCAATTTCATCTAAAAGTTTCTTGATAGCCGTACCACCCATACCAACAGTCATTATTTCTTGGTATTCTTCTGGTAAATTACGATAATCGGTTTCGCTAATCAAAGCTGATTTATTCAGGCTTTCAAGTTGAGTCTTTTTAGTGTTATAAGCCTCTACCAACTCAGCTACTTCTTTATCTTGAGCTTCAGCCAAAGCCTTAACGTCAGCTCCGTCTTCACTGGCTTCTCGTTCGTAGCGAATTTTAATAGCCGCACGACCAGCTTCGAATTCAGCTTCAATATCTTTTAAATATTGGTCACGTTTTTCGGTATCAACATCCATAATCACATAAGTAGCAAAATAAGTAATTTTCTCTAGATTACGAACTGTAATACCAAGTAGTAGGCTTATTGCGCTAGGCGTTCCACGCATAAACCAGATATGGACCACAGGAGCAGCTAGACTTATATGTCCCATTCTCTCGCGACGAACAATAGACTTAGTGATAATTTCACCATTTTTGTCAACTGCTGCTTCGCGTGAGCGAATGCCTTTTATCTTGGTATCATGAATATTTATATCTTTGGTTGGACCAAAAATACGCTCACAAAACAGTCCATCACGCTCGGGTTTCTGGGTGCGATAATTGATAGTTTCGGGCTTTGTAACTTCACCACTACTCCAGTCCAAAATGTCTTCTGGGCTAGCCACACTCAAGCGAATAGCGTCAAAGTCGGCTTGTACATGATTACTTATTAATCTCGACATCTTAGGCCTCCTCTCCTTCGTTATCAATTGTAGTATTTTCCTCTAATTCGGCTTGTATTTCTGGTTCTTCTATTTCAACATCATCTTCGATGTCTTCAACAGTTGTATCCTCTATAGTTTTTGCCGTTTCCTCTATTTCGTTTTCTTCGCTACTTTCATTAATCAAATCAACCTTCAGGCCCAAACCTTGTAATTCTTTAACCAAAACGTTAAATGATTCCGGTAATTTTGGACCGACAATAGGTTCATTTTTGATAATAGACTCATAGGCCTTGGCTCGTCCGTAAACATCATCAGACTTGATAGTTAACATCTCCTGTAGAGTCGTAGCTGCTCCGTAAGCCTCTAGCGCCCAAACTTCCATCTCTCCAAAGCGCTGACCACCATTTTGAGCTTTACCGCCCAATGGTTGCTGAGTAACCATCGTGTATGGACCAGTAGAGCGAGCATGGACTTTATCAGAAACCATGTGGTGTAGTTTGATCATATGCATCACACCAACTGTAGTACGTTCCTCGAATGGATCACCGTTACGACCATCGAATAGTTGGAACTTACCGTCAGAAGCAAATCCTGCTTTCTCGAGTTCTTCGGTTATCTTGTCGTTCGGAACACCATCAAAGCTAGGTGTAGCAACTTTGTAACCCAAAGCTCGCGCCGCCATACCAAGATGTGTCTCAAATAACTGTCCGATATTCATACGACTAGGAACGCCGAGTGGGTTCAAGACTACATCAACTGGTGTTCCGTCTTCCATAAACGGCATATCTTCAATTGGTAGTATTTGAGCAATAACACCCTTATTACCATGACGGCCAGCCAATTTATCACCAACACTAATCTTACGTAATTCAGCCACAAAAATCTGAATTTGAGCCAATGTACCAGCTTTTAATTCGTGTCCGTTTTCTTGACTAAAAATTTTAACACCAACAACTTTACCAGTTGCGCCATTGCCAACGCGCAAAGAGGTATCACGCACGTCTTTGGCCTTTTCTCCGAATATAGCCCTAAGCAATCGCTCCTCGGAACTTAGTTCTTGCTCTCCTTTAGGGGTAATTTTACCTACTAAAACATCTCCTGGTCGTAGTTCTGAACCAATCTGAACAATACCAGTCTCGTCTAGGTGACGCAAAGACTCCTCACTAACATTCGGAATGTCGCGGGTAACAATTTCGTCACCAAGCTTAGTTTCTCGAACTTCGACTACATAGTCTTTTATATTAATGCTGGTCAAAGTATCATCCTGGATTAGACGACGACTAAGAACGATAGCATCTTCCATGTTGTATCCGCTCCATGGCATAAAGGCAACTAATAAGTTTTTTCCCAGAGCTATTTCTCCGTCAGCAATCGAAGCACCTTCAATTAAAATAGTTCCTTTTTTAACTTTTTGACCACGTTTTACGCGAACTTTTTGGTTAATTGATCGATCGTCATTGCTCTTAACGAAATGTTGCACTTCATAAGTCTTAACGCCGTCTTTATATTTAACATCAATTCTATTAGCATCAGCTCGCGTAACTTCACCAGTACTTTCTGCCAACACTAGTTGACTAGTATTACGAGCAATCTGGTCTTCGATACCAGTACCAACAGTTGCCGATTCTGGTACCAATAGAGGCACAGCCTGCTTTTGCATGGCTGAACCAGTTAAAGCACGATCTACACGGTCTTTTTCGATAAAAGGAATCAATCCAGCTGATACACCCAAAATTTGCTTGTGAGCTGCATCGACATAAGTTACTTCATTAGCGTCAACTTGTTCTGGTAATATGCCGTTACGAGCACTTACTCGCTTTTCCGCAAACGAACCGTCTTTTTTGAGCTTTACACTAGCATCGGCAATAACCTCTGCCGCTTCTTGTGATGCGTCCAAATAAACAATTTCGTCAGTTACTTTACCCTTAACGACTTTTCGATAAGGAGTTTCGATAAAACCATACTCATTAATGCGAGCGAAAGCAGCCAAGTTAAGTACCAATCCTACGCTTGGACCTTCTGGGGTTTCTACCGCACAAATACGTCCATAATGAGTTGGGTGAATATCACGTACATCAAATCCAGCACGTTCTCTACTTAGTCCACCTGGACCCATCGAGCTAAGACGTCTCTTATTAGAAAGCTCCGACAACGGATTGGTGTCATCCAATAATTGACTTAATTGTGAAGTCGTGAAAAATTCACGTACCGCCGCGACTACTGGTCGAGCGTTGATAAGCTGTCCAGGCGCAACAGTCTCGATGTCACACATGCTCATTCGATCCATTGTATTACGTTGCAAACGCAACATACCAACACGGAATTGACGCGCAACTAGCTCACCGACCAATTTCACACGACGATTCGACAAAGAATCAATGTCGTCTTCACGCTCTTGGGTGTTATTTAAACGAATAATTTCTCGAATAATAGCCACCAAATCACTAACTTGGAAAACTCGCTTGTCGGTAGTGTTAGGTAAATCGATACCTAAACGTTGATTTAATTTGTGACGTCCAACACGGCTATAATCAAACCGTTTAAAATCAAAAAACATTTTCTCGATCATCTGCTTGGCGTTTTCAACCGTTGCCAAATCACCCGGACGAAGACGGCGATAAACTTCAATCAAAGCTTCACTCGTGCCGTGAGAGGTATCTTTTTCGAGAGTAGCATCAATATGTTTTACTTCTCCAGTATCAATGTCGGCAAACAAAGATCGGATCTCAGAAGCTTTATTGTAGCCAAACGCCCTCAGCAAAGTCGTGACTGGTAGTTTACGACGGCGATCAATTTTGACATAAATTACACCATTAGCACCAGTCTCAAACTCTAGCCACGTACCACGACCTGGAATTAGTTTTGCTCCATAATTCTTGCGATCGGCGTTTTTTTCAGCAGTAAAAAACACACCAGAGCTACGAATTAATTGTGAAACTATTACACGTTCAGTACCGTTTATAACAAAAGTTCCGCGATCGGTCATCCATGGATAGTTTCCCATATAGATTTCTTGTTCTTTGATTTCACCGGTGACTTTATTGACTAACTCTAAATTGGCACGCAAAGGTGCTTCAAAGGTTAAGTTATTTTCTTTGGCATATTCATCAGAATATTTTGGCTCTTGAAAGGCGTAGTCTTTGAATTTTAAAGATAATTTCTGACCAGTATAATCGTCGATTGGGTTCATTTCGGCGAAAATCTCACCGAGACCAGTTTCGACAAAATCTCTCCAACTATTTTTTTGATGTGCTACTAAATCTGGTAACGGCAAACTTAAATCGTCTCCGGTAAAAAAGACGCGTTTCGTACCGCTTGTTTTGGCTTCTGCCATAATTTTGGTGCTACTCCTTAAGGGTTTTATGTTGATAGGGTTTCTTTGGCGCGAAGATGACCCTAACTGTGGTTTTTTCGCGTAATGCCAAATACGCAAAAAAGACATAGTTAACCACAGTTACACTACTTCTTACAATCAATTGTGCCTGATTTTCTCTCAATAGTCAAGGGGTTTTATACCTAAAAAGCAATTTATTCAAAAAAGAGAGAAACAAAGCAAAAGAGGGAGACGATATAACCTTAAAATAATCTTATTAGGGTTGGACCCTGATAAGGTTAAACTAAGTTTACTAAAAGAAAAGCCCCCAAAGCCGTATAAGACCTTGGGGGTAAAACTTTGAAACTTACTAGCTCTCCATTCTGGAATACGCTTCCAGAATAGTCAGAAGGGCCGTCATCCGTGGACTACCATCACCTTCGTCGATTTCCTCATAGCTGTCGTTGGCCAAGTAGTTAGCCTTAAACGGGCTGGCAAGTAAAGAACTTGTCATACTGCTTAAGCTATTATCCGTCATGTCGTGGCCTACACTAATTAAAGTTCGCTCAAGCTCTTTCGACGCTTCAAGAGATAGTACCAAAAGAACTGCGTCGAAAAATATTCTTATTTTGGTCTTGCCTAGAACACTCGGACTAACCTTGAGAGCTACGTCTTTAAAATCCTCGGCTTTTATCAGCTCCAAGATATCAAAGACGGCCTTATTGATTTGGCCTCCCAAGTCATCTTTCTGTTCCTTGAGAGCAATCAATACAATTCCATCCCCTCCCTCTTTTATAGTTGATTCCGAGGCGCTGATAATGTCTTCGAAATATTTCTGACCAAAGAATACATGCACCGCCTCGCCTCCATCTCTGACATCTATAATCATCGAGTCTGGATCTGTTCCTTGTGTGTTTTGACCAATGAATACCTTAGCCACTCTGCGCCACCTTTCAATAAAAACAGCTCGGTAAGTTTATAAGTACACTAAAACAATACAACCTGTCGTTGCACTTTCTAGCTCACACACTCTGTCATAAAAGTATAATGATGTCAATGTTTTTACCATATTAGGGTCCAACCCTTATAAGGTTTTAAAAAGGTTGTTTTAAGTAATGAATAACAGTAAGCGAAATACGGAGGAACGAAGGTTAGAGTTTTTACGCTTTTTTGATCACTTCATCTACCAAACCATAAGTTTTGGCTTCTTCTGGGGTCATCCAGTAATC
>CAYXMZ010000015.1:0-1058 GCA_964466345.1 uncultured Saccharimonas sp. (SeqCode) | reverse complement strand
TCGTTCCATGTCGTCTTTAATTTTAGTAAGTTTTTGACCAGTATTTTTTGCCAAAGAAAAAAGCCTACGCGTATAACAAACACGTAGGCTTACTATATTCCTCCGTCACATTCGACGAAAGAATATGCCTCCTTTCCATCTTCCAGCTTGTGGATAGGGCTCTCTCTTTTTTATCAAAACCCGATTTTTTCTCATCCATATTGAGTAGGCTTCGTATATTGGCTCCTTAAGAGCTAGCGCCTCAGATTCCAGCTGGTCGTATTCAGACCAGTCCTCCGGTTCTCCATCGTGCAATAAACACCTCTTCTCCTCGTATTTTTCTTCCATTTCCTTAAACTCTTTGGGCATAAACTCTTTTGCCCAGGAAGAAAAGCTAGGTAAAGCTCCTCTGGTGATGGTTTTCATAATGACACATCTCCCTTCGCCCATACGGGCAAATCTAAAAGATAAAGGACTTACTTGGGGATTCTAGTAGAATAACCTTCTTCGGTTTTCGCCCTCTACTAAAAGAGAGTCTGTTCTACTATCATAAATCTACGTGCCCTTGCCGGCCGATTACGAACCAGTATCTCGTCCTAAGTATCTCTACTTAAAACGACAGTTCGAGATATGCTCCCGATGGCTTTTACTGTTCACACCCGTCATGGGGTGGCCTAGGTCCGCCGGAGTTACATTACTCGTAAGATGCGCCAAGATCCCCCTTGCGCCGCTTACTGTTGTCACGACAGACAAAAGTAAGCGACACACGGGCTAGTTTGACATACTAACAAGCAATATTGACAATATGCTGGATTTGAAAGAACTACATGTGACTTTCAATTTACATTGATGCATGCCTTAATTGAAATCACCGTAATTTAATATTAACATAGACTTGCTCATTTGTCAATATTATTTTTTAAAGAAAAAGTCACAACTGATACCCGTAAAAACTTCTGTTCCACGAGAGTCTGGCCTATAGTATTTACGCTTTTTTGATTACTTCATCAACCAAACCATAAGATTTGGCTTCTTCTGGGGTCATCCAGTAATCTCGTTCCATGTCGTCTTTAATTTTA
>CAYXMZ010000014.1:6361-16775 GCA_964466345.1 uncultured Saccharimonas sp. (SeqCode) | reverse complement strand
TTTCCACTTCCATAGCTTTCATCTTTAGTTTTTTTGCCAACAAAAGATACACCTTCCGCTCAGCTGGATCTTTCAGAAGCGAAGCTCCAAAGTTTATCGTAGTCACACTTTTTGGACTGTGGGTTATTCAACCCGCAATAATTAACACTACCATGTGGTTAATGAACGGTTTGTCATTAGACAGTAATGTCGTGCTTTTCATTGGAAAAGCCTCAGCAACAGCAGTAACGCTTGTTTGGAATTATGTTTTATATAAAAGATTGGTTTTTAAGGAGGAGAAATAATGAATAATAAAAAATACGATTCTATTATAGTGGGCGCTGGGCTTGCTGGTGCAGTTTTGGCTTGTGAACTAGCTAAGAAAAATAAAAAAGTCTTGGTTATAGAAAAAAGGCCACACGTCGGTGGTAACACTTATGAGGAATTCGACAAAAACGGAGTACGTATTCATCTGTATGGACCACATATTTTTCACACAAACTCTAAGGAAGTTTTTGAATATGTAGAAAAATACGCAGAATGGTATTTTTATGAGCACCGTGTTTTGGGAAAAATTGACGGACAATTAGTTCCTATACCTTTTAACTTCAAGTCTATTGAACTTTTATTCGACGAAAACAAAGCCAAAGCTATCAAGAAAAGCCTTTTGAGCAATTTCAAAAACCAACCAAAAGTTTCTATCTTGGACTTAATTAGCCATAAAGACAAGTTGATCAAAAGTTTTGGTGAGTTCGTGTACGAAAAAGTTTTTGTGCATTACACAGCTAAACAGTGGGGAATTGACATTAAAGACATTGACAAATCAGTTATCAATCGCGTACCTGTGATTTTGGGTTACGATGATAGATATTTCCAAGACACTTATCAATTTATGCCAAAAAACGGCTACAATCAGCTAATTAATAACCTACTAGCTGACAAAAAAATTACAATCAAGCTCAACACCGACGCCGATAAATTAATTAAGGCTGTTAACGACAAAATGTATTTTGATAAAAAACTTTTTGACGGAAAAGTCTTTTACACTGGTCAAATTGATAAATTCTTTGGTTATAAGTTCGGTAAACTACCTTATCGTTCATTAAAGTTTAAGTTCGAAAACCACTCGATGAATTATTACCAGTCTACTTCAGTAGTCAATTATCCAAACGAGCAAAAATACACTCGTATTACAGAGTTCAAATACCTAACTAACCAACTCGCCCGCTCGACTACCACATTAAAGGAATACCCTCAAAATTACACTGGAAAAAACATTCCTTATTATCCTATAAATAACGACGAAACAGCTGAGCTTTATAATAAATACAAAGAAGAGGCGTCCAAAGTTAAAGGTTTGTTTTTGTGCGGTCGCCTAGCTGAATATAAATACTACAATATTGATCAAGTTATATTAAAGGCATTAGACATCGCCAAGGAGATAAAATGAATATCAAACTTAGTGTCATAATACCGTGCTACAAGGTCGAAGAATATCTACCGAGGTGTTTAGATTCGCTCGTTAAACAATCTCTCAAAGAAATTGAGTTAATCTGTATTAACGACGGTTCACCAGATAATTGTCTAAAGATATTAAAAGACTATCGCAAAAAATATGGCTCAAAAATTGTCATAATAGACAAACTGAACCAAGGTGTTTGGCGTGGAAGAATGGATGGCATTAAAATAGCCAAAGGTGAGTATATAGGATTTATTGATTCTGACGATTATGTACGTCCTGGATTTTGCAAAAAGCTATATTCAGCGGCCAAAAAATCCGATGCCGACATTACAGTTTGCGGATTTAGTCGCATTGATCTCGAAACAGGAAAGGTTTATTCAAACGAGATGTGTTCACCAAAACGCGACATAGTTGTTGGGCGAAACACGAGTGACATTTTAGCTATCAACGGAGCTCCTTGGAATAAAATATATAAATCCGAAGTACTAAGAAATCTCACAGATCTTAAAAACCCACCAAAAGTACTAGATGATATGATGTTTTTACTTTTGGCCTACTTAAATACCAACACAATTACCTTTATTCCAGATAATCTAATTTGTTATATGGTGCGAGAGTCGTCAATTGTCAACACTATTCGCCAAGAACAACTCGATTCAACTTACCCAGCCATGTTAGAAGTTAAAAAGATTTATCAAAAAGACCAACGAAAAGATATATTTTTGCCACTTTTAGAGGCTATGGCGTATTTGCATTTTGGAATATCGTTGATGTTTAGAATGTCATACAACAAAGAGGGAAATTTTGAAAAAACTTTGATAAATAACTACAAGTTTCTTGATAAAAATTTTTCTGGTTGGCGTCATAATCAATACTTAAAACTACCATACATTATTAGCCATAGCACACCAAACTCAAAATTAGGAGTCGTACATCTAATCGATAGATTGGGCTTATTAGGATTTTTCTTGAGACTTTATCGGTTTATGATTGACAAGTTTAAATTTGACATTAAGTGGTAGTTAGCTACTAATCTGTGCAATTGTTAGCTTACGCTCTCGACCTTCGCCTTCCGAGAAAGTCTTTATGTCACTATATTCGCTAGCGACTTTGTGAACTATACGGCGATCGGCGGCGTTAAGATCTAACACTCTTGAATTACCTGTTTCGCGCACTTCTCGAATCCATTCTTCGGCTTGTTTAGCTATTCGATCAGCACGTTGCTTTTTGTAGTTAGCGATGTCGATGTTAACTCTCGTCAATTCAGCACCTTTATTACGTAAAACAGTCGAAACCATATATTGAAAACTACGTAAAGTTTCAGCATTATGCCCAATTAATAAACTTGTAGCACTACTAGATGGAACAGATAATTCTATAACTTCTTCATCATAACTAGATGAAACAGTTAAATTCGTACCAAAAAACGATAATAAATCCTCAAGATATTTCTGTGCAAATATAACTGATTGCTCTTTGTCCATGTTATTTCTCCCTTACACCTTTATCGTCTTTTGCGGTGATACGAATTATATTAGCCTCGCGAGCCTCTTTGGCACGGGCCTTAGCGGTAGCTTTACGATGAGTTTTTGGTTTATCGTCTGAAATTTGTACTAATTCTTCAGCATCATTTTTTAAAAGAATGTGTTGTTGAACAACTGCGATTATGTTCGAAGTCGCATAATACAATACTACTGCGCCTGGTAAACCAGCCATAACAAAGAACATCATTACCGGCATGAATTTTATCATCGAACCACTCATAACAGCATTGATTTCGCTTTGATCAACCTCTTTGCCTTTCGAAGCCTCACCCATAATATCTCTTAGTTTACGTTGATTGGCGGTTTTTGGCATAGTTTGTTTCATCATAAGATATTGTAAAACAGAAGATATAATTACAATTAATAAAACTGCGACATCGACAGACCCGTTTGACCAAACATTATTACTTAGATTAACTATTCCCAAAAACTTTTCATTAATAATACTTGGGTTAGCCACAATAGCACTAATTGGCTCAAAAGCCTTCATAAAACCGTATGTTAAACCGTCAATTTGATCACGATGTGTCGCAAAAACTTGAATTACTTGGTAAAGTGCAATAAATATAGGTAATTGAATTAATAAAATCAAAAACGATCTAAAAGGACTGATGCCGTGTTTTTTATAAAGTTCAAGCATCCGCATACTTTCTACTTGTTTATCTCCCTTGCTCTCAACTTTTATGCGCGCCAGCTCTGGTTGCATCTTTTGCATTGCCTTAGTTTGGTGTAGTTGTTTTTTTAACAACGGATAAAGAGCAAGTCGAACAAAAATTGTAAAGATAATTATTGATACACCAAAATCACCACCAGGTATTAAAGTATAAAGCCCTAGTAGTAAGTTGAAAATTGGTTGAACTATTAATAGATTAAACATAAAAAAATAACGAACCTCGTTTGTTTATTATACCAGCTATAAACATGTTTATAAATGGTGTTTTATAACACCAGCCTTTGATAATAAATCATCTACTTGAGATTTAAGTTTGCTATATTCAATAGTTAAGGTTTCCTCTGAATGAATAATAAAAACAACGTCATAAATACCGCTGAACTGCGGTAAGCTAAGTCTTATACATTCGTAAACTCGACGACGAATTCTATTACGTTTAACGGCACTTTTGAATATTTTTTTACCAACAACCACCGCTATGCGTGAATTCTCGTTGCGTGTATTTTTTATAACCCGCATATTTAATAAGCCAGATCGTAAGGTTCGACCATGAGTGTAAATGTAATTTAGTGAACTATGTCCGTGAAAACGATTTTTATAAGGTATCATTATGATAATTTTACCACATAATAAAATCTATAAATTTTGTGGTGATTTATTTTTATAAGATAGAAAATTTATTCAACGTTACGCAGTAACTTTTTGACGGCCTTTATTGCGTCGACGTTTAATAACCGCTCGGCCGTTTTTGCTTGCGATACGAGCTCTAAAACCGTGCGTTTTAGCACGTTTACGAGTGTGTGGTTGATAAGTTCTTTTTGTTGACATTGAATTAATTATAACATCCCTGTCCCCTATTTTCAAGAGACTATATCGTTTTTACTTAATGTTGTATTTATTATCATTAAATTTTTCCACTTATCGACCTTGTTTTTCCACTATCTAATAGGTGTTGGACAATAATTGTGGAAAAACTTTTATCTGTTGGTTGTGACTTTATAAAATATTTAAAAAGTTGTGGAAAACTATAATTTTCGTTATAGTTAGTTTTAACAAAATGTGTTTTTAGGAGAGGTTATATAGTTTATGAATCGTGCTTTATGGCAAAGCGTGCTAGGTGAAATTGAGTTAACTGTCCCCCACGCCACCTTTGCCACTTGGTTTAAGAACACCGAGCTAATTGATGCGGACGAATCCAATATCACAATAGCCGTCCCTAATATTTTTGCTAAAAAACAATTTGAAGTAAAGTTTAATAAACAAGTTAAAGACACACTAGTTAAGAATGGTGTCAGCCCCCAAAAAATAAATTATATTATAAAAACAAATAAGCCGATAAATATTAGTCGAGAAACTACAGAATATATACCAACGCCTCAATCTAAAAAAACAATCTCGTTATCAACTACTGAAGTTGGAACTAATTTAAATCCTAAATATACTTTTGATAATTTTATAGTTGGATCTAGTAATGATTTAGCATATGCAGCCAGCCAAGCTGTGGCTAATAATCCAGGTAATAAATATAATCCGCTTTATTTATATGGTGGCGTTGGTTTAGGAAAAACTCATTTAATGCAAGCTATTGGTAATGAGATTTTAAAAAACAACTCTAAATTAACAGTTGTTTATATTAGCTCTGAGACTTTCGTTAATGAGTTTTTAGATTATGTAAGATTTAAGAAAAAAGGTTTTGCTGAAAAATATCGCAACGTTGATGTATTAATTATTGACGATATGCAATTCATAGCTAATAAAGAAAAAACTCAAGACGCCTTCTTCCATACATTTAATCACCTTCACCAAAACAATAAACAGATTATTATAAGTAGTGATAAACCACCAAAAAGTATCCCAACTTTAACAGAACGTCTCCGTAGCCGTTTTGAGATGGGTATGATGGTAGATATTCAAATGCCAGACTTTGAAACTCGTTGTGCTATCTTAGATATTAAATCATCACTATCTGGCGCAAAATTAAATCGTGAAACAACTGAGTATTTAGCAACTAATATAAAAACAAATGTTCGTGAACTCGAGGGAGTATTAAATCAATTACTTGCTTATGCTGAAATGCGTGGAATTGAACCAGATATTTCAACCGCCGAAGGATTAATTGGAAATATTCGTCATTCACGTCCACAATATATAACTAGTAAACAAATTATTGAAAAAACTGCTAAACATTTTCAGATTAGTGTTGAAGAAATATGTTCAGAAAAACGTGATAAATTTATTGTTGTGCCAAGACAAATAGCTATGTATTTAATGCGTAGTGAATTACATATGAGTTTTCCTAAAATAGCTGTTGAATTAGGACGTAAAGATCACACAACCGCTATACATTCGATTGAAAAAATAGAAAAAGCAATAAAATTAGATTTTTATATTCGTGAACAAGTAGCTGTGATAAGAGAAAAAATTTATGGTTAAACTACAGTGGATTAATGGTGTAAAAAATGTAAACAATATTTATTTATTATATGGATTAATAGTGGATTTTTTAAGAGTTTTTCACAATTATAAAAACAAAATAGTTAATTATTGGGTAAAAAAAATACTTATTCAACTTGATTTAATCAATTATTACTCCATACTATACACAAAGGTTAATAAATTTTTACATCTGTTGAATAAAACTTTTACACATAATCCACAACCATTATTATTAAGATGATTATTTTAAAAAAGAAAGAAGGTAAATAATGGAGCTACAAGTAACACAAGAAAATTTAAATCAAGCAGTCTCGAATATAAGTCGAGTTGCTAGTAATAAAAATCAGTTACCTATTTTAAATAATATTCTATTTCGTACGGATAATAATAGACTTTTAATAGCCGCTACAAATCTAGAAATTGCTTCTACTCAATATATTGGCGCTAAAATTATTAAACCAGGCGCTATTACTATTCCAGCGAAATTAATATCAGAATTTATAGCTAATTTACCTAATCAAAATATTGATTTAAAAGTTAAAAATAATAATTTATATATAAAATGTGGTAATTATACTTCGACTATAAATGGATATATAGCAGATGAGTTTCCCGAATTACCAACTATTAATGAAAAGTCATCCGTAAAATATATTATTAATATAGATGATTTTAAACAAGCTGTTAATCAAACAATTATTACTACAAGTAATGATAATACACGACCTATTTTAAGTGGTGTATATTGGAATTCATTTGAAGATAATTTATATCTCGCCGCTACAGATGGATATAGACTATCAGAACGAAAATTATTAACTAGTAAAACTAATTTAGAAGCTGTAATACCTAATCAAACATTACAAGAGGTTTTACATAATATCACTAATAATTCAACTGAAGTTGAAGTATTATTTGATGAAACTCAAGTAAGATTTAGGTTGGATGAAAATGAAATAATCAGCCGATTAATAGATGGTAGTTTTCCTAATTATCGTCAACTTATTCCAAAAAAGAGTCAAATTTCAATAATTTTAAATAAAGATGAATTTATTCAAACTATAAAAGTTGCAAGTTTATTCGCGCGCAGTTCTGGTGGTAGTATTACGTTAACAGCTGATAAAAGTAAAAATGAATTACAAATTCATTCAATTACATCAGAGGTTGGTGAGAATACATCTAAAATTGAAGCAAAAATTACCGAGGATGGTGAAATAACATTAAATTCTCGATATTTAAATGAAGCTTTAAATGTGATCGACGGTGACGAGGTTGAATTAGGTTTTAATAATAAATTATCACCATGTATATTAAAATCAACTAATAAAGATAATAATTATTATCACATTATAATGCCTCTTAAAAGTTAATAATAAATGATAATTAATAGTTTATCTATTCAAAATATTCGTTCACACCATAAATTTCAAACAGATTTATCACCTAAAATAAATATAATCACAGGTGGAAATGGTAGTGGTAAAACATCTGTCTTAGAAGCTATTTATATTATATTACAAGGTACTTCTTTTCGTAGTAGTGATAATAATATTTTACGTAATAAAGCGTCTTTTTGGAGAATTGAGGCTGAATTAGATAAATTAGATAAAAGAGTTTTTTCTTATAATTCTAAATTAGAAATTGGGCGTAAAAAAGTTGTTATAGATAATAAAAATAGTCATAGATTATCTATAAAAGACAAAAAGGCGGTGGTTTTATTTGAACCTGACGATTTAAGGTTATTAAATGGCTCACCAGAGCGCCGTAGACGGTTTATAGATCGATTTATTAGTCAATTAGATATTTTATACTCAAATAATTTACATAAATATGAACGAGCTTTAAAACAGCGTAATAATTTACTTAAAAATCCTTTTATTAAAAACGAGGATTTATTAATCTGGGATATTGCTTTAAGTGAATATGGAGCATATTTAATAGAAAAAAGGATAGCTTTTATTGAGCAAATAAACGGTCAACTAAATGATCTCTATGATTCAATTTCTAAAACTAATGATATTATATCTATCCACTATTCTAATACTTATATAGGTAATATAAAACAAAAGATTATTAATAATTTACAAAAAAATCTACAACGCGATAAAAACTTTGGATATACGAGTGTTGGACCACATCGAGATGATTTAATATTTAATCTTAATAACTCCCCCGCTATTAATACAGCCTCACGTGGAGAAATCAGAACGATTATATTAGCGTTAAAATTTATTGAGATAGATATTATTAAAAAATTAACTGGTGATCAGCCAATTGTGTTACTTGATGATGTTTTTTCAGAGTTAGACGAATCACGTCAAAAATACTTAATATCTAATCGTGAATCACAAATAATTATAACAACCACAAATGCTAATAAAGCTAATATAAAAAGTAAATTTAAAGAGATTAAACTCTAATAATACGATTCATCAAATAATACATTATTTGATGAATCGTATATAACTAAATTTAAATCAGTGATACCGCTATATTTTATCTTACTAATATATTTATCTTTTCTGTTTATAATTGTGTCAAAAGTAATAATATTTTCACCAGAATCACTGTCGATGATATGTTTTATACTAGAAATATCTATACTTAATTCTTGTATATAGTTTTTGTTTTGAGATGAATATTTAATATATAGAGATTTTAATATATCTATTTGAGGACTATTAATACCTCTTTGTAATAAAGTGTTAAAACCTAAAAATGTAATATTATTAGATTTTAACGTCTCCTCTTCTTTTGCTTGATTTGTATTAGTTATCACCACTTCATTAGAGTAAGGGTCTTTATACTCCGTTGTTATAGAAGGATCTTTAACACCTTCTTGACTTATTTGGGGTTGAAAAAATACTAAATACACAATTATTAATATTATTACAAACAACAAAAACCCAATACCTATTAAAATAAATATTTTTTTAAAATCTGTATTTATTTTTTCACCACCCATACATTACCCTTTGCCATACCGGCTTGTATTATACTATTCGGATCCCACTCTTTTTCACTATTTGAAGCTCCAATAGTTCCGTTTGAATCAGCAATTAACCATTTGCCATCGCTTGTTACTGCTCGTATAACTATATAATGACCACCCGAAGTGAACGGACTAGATCCTTTACCAGAAGTGATAATTAAGCCACCGTCAAGCAGAGCTTGATTTATTGATTCTACACTACCATCTAATTGTTCTGTTTTTAATCCCCAATGAGGAGCTAATTTACTTTGAATATTCCAATTACTACCACTAACACCTCCATCAGCAGTGGTGCCATTTTCTGCACCATATTTAGCTGTTTCATCTGGTGTGACTGACCTACCAGTTAAAGCCGTGATAATCATTGCCATAGCTGACGGTCCACAACCCGCATTACCTACTGTACTATTTCCGTAAGGAGAATTAATCCAACGTCCATCAAATTGATTATAAATTGTAAAACCATTTACATACTGAGACGCTCCGCCACACATTGTTGACGACGAGCCACTGCTACTTGATATTTTTCCGTTGAATGTATTAAATATTTCCCGCGCATTACCACCACGGACTCTTTTTACGAAATCTTCTGAGTCGGCGGATATCTCGAAATCTCTATGAAATATATAAGCAGCGTCTTCTGGAGTAGAAGTTGATTTTAGATTGTCTAACCATAAATTACCGTCAACCGAACTATGTTGGGCATCCAACTCTTCCCATGACCAATCTAACTGTAGTGACATATCTGTTATTTTACGGTTAGTTGATTTAGATAATTCTATTAAACCAGCTTGCCTTCCCTGTGATGTCCACTGAGCAATACCAAACCCAACTCCAGGTACTGGAGTGTAGTTTTCGTCGGCTATATTACCACCTTCAATTTTGCCTGGATCAAAACCAGATTCTTGTTGATAATTACCAGCGATACCAGATGCTTGTTCTAAAGACAAACCCTTATTGACATAGTATCTTAAAATTTTTTCTAGATTATCATTACCGACTAAAATGGAATTACTATCGCTATAAGAAGAACATGCGTTTTCATCAAAAAACAATATGTCATTATTAGCGTAAAACTCATTATTAGCGTACGCCGAAGAAAAAGGACATAAAACCACTATTAAACAAGCTAGGATGATAGAAGATATTTTTGTAAGTTTATTTTTTATATTCATTTATTGCCCCACAACATCTGGATCTAAATATTGTAAAGGATCTACTGTGTTACTACTAAAATCACCGGTGCTAAGTTGAAAATGAAGATGCGCGCCATATGAATCGCCTGTGTTCCCCATAATTCCTAATTGTTGTCCAGCTGTAACTTTTTG
>CAYXMZ010000014.1:0-6261 GCA_964466345.1 uncultured Saccharimonas sp. (SeqCode) | reverse complement strand
CCGTCGTCTCCGTTTAAATCCTCACCCTTATATCCAAGAGGAACTGAACGATTAACGCAATTATTTAAGAAATTATCATAAGCTGTCCCGCTTATGGCTTCACCAGTCTCGGTGTTTATTTCCCCCTTCATTTTATCTAGTACGGTTATTGGATCTATGTCTAAATCTTCTTCTGGTATGCCATAAACTACATTACAAAACATGTCAGTCGCAAGACCTAATTCTCTATAGTCGTAATCTTGACAAATCTCGTAATCAGAAGCTGTAGTTGCGTGAGTATTAGGAATGAAAATAGAACTGAAGGTTTTAGCTATAAGCGAAGTAATAGAACTTAAAGTTCCAGATAATGACGACATTTTAGATAAATAAGGAGTTAGTCCATAAACTATTTTACCCAGGAATGTATTTGAGTTAGTGATGTCGAAAGGACTACTAGTAAGTTGATCCTCGGTCGCATATTGTGAAGCTACGTCTTGAGAAAGCTCATTGTAGGCTACTGCTTGAGCTGGGGTTAGTGGTGCGTTACCGCCGACAGCAGCTAAGGAGCTCATTAACGCTCCAGAGCCGGAAGTTATAGCGTCGCCAGCCCCTTCTCCTATAGTACCTTCATCAACTAAAACTCCAGCAACAATATCTTGAAGCATTGCCGGTAACATAATAAGGGCTACACTAAAACCAGCCCCAGCTGCCATTTGTGCAACTTGTACTGCTGTGAAACCTCCACCAGTTCCAATAATAGCCACTACACCTACAACAGCTGAACCAAGTGTAAATGCCGGGGAATTTACAACCCCACAAGTGCTGTCGGCATTTTTTTTACTACCTAGAATACTTCCTACTTCGTTTGTAATTCCAGACAACTCACCTGCTAATCCGCCACCAGCTAGATATTGACTAGAAGAAGTTGATAAAGTGCCAGTTTCGTTATAGGCGGCATTTTTATATCCACCTGAATCAGTGGCCGTTTTTTTTGTTACTGGGTCTGGAGTTGTTAGAATTTTACCTAAATATGAAATAGTGTCTGGATCGGCTGTTCCAGCTTTGGTTTGGTCTGCGTTATTTAGAAACACCATCGCAAAACGTTGTAGCTGTAATGAACGAACGGCTTTAGCGGCGTTTGAAACAGCTTGTGAAGCAGAATAAACTTCACATGCTGTTTGGACAGTTGCGGCCACACCTATAGATCTAGCTGCAATTTTTACTACTTTAGCGCCACCTTTCATTAGGCCAGTTACGGTTTTTTTACCACTTTCAGCCACTTCCTTGGATGTTTTTAATAATTCATCGGTATTAGCTTTTGAGAGTTCGTCTTCTGTTAAAGTAATATCCTCGCCGTTTGTTTTGTAACCTTTTTTAGCCTCGCTATCTATAATTTGTTTATCAGGTATTCCGTTTTTCGTGCTATCTTGGATGTTTTTTAGTTTTGCGGCGTCATCCTCACCCTCTAATTTTATTGCTTTTTTAGATATCTTTACCCTACTCGCTACTTTATCCCAAACTGCATCAGCAAACCCCATAAATTTTGGATTATATGCTTTTTTCATGGCAGTTCTAAAGTTAGTATCGGATAGATATTTATTCATAAAATCGTTTGGGGCTATTGTTTCGCCATTAAATTTTATGTTTTTAACCTTTGTTCTATTAAGAACTGTGTTTCCATCGGCCTCGATTTCTAATCCGGCTTTTGTTAATTTTTTAATTTGATTTTCTGATAATGTTGAATACTTACACCTTATCGATATAACTCCACTACAAACGCCACTGGTTGTACCGTTAATTTTAGAACGTAGAATTTTATTAGTACGTAGTTCCATACTAGTTAATTGGTAGTTAAATTTATCTACCATTACTTCTTTGAGATTAATTATCAACAAACTTGGGGCTGTTAATACAGTTAAAATTGTACCGCCACCCAAGACGGCGCCGATAATACCAACAACTGGACCACGTTTCTTGAGGCCTTTTAAGAAGCTTTTTCCGCGAGACCGATTGTTTTTAGGTATTTTTCCGGTGACATTATTATTCCATCCAGTATTTTCTTTATCTCCACTTGATTCTTGTTTTTCGATGTCTTTTAGAGAGTTGGATGGACGAAAGTTTGTTCCCTTGTTTTCTGCTTCGCGTAACTGAGCGCGTTCAGGAGTTGTATTACCACCTCCTTTGATGACGCGTGGTTGAAATTTTGAAGCATCTCTTAAATTAGCTCTTTCTGAGTTTGTGTTTCCACCACCCTCAATTATTTTGAGGTTTGGTTTTTCGTTTTCGTCTAATTTTCGTGCAGATTCTGCCATAACTACACCTTATTATAACAGCACTATATACTCGAACCAGGATTTATATAACTACTGACACTTGGTTCGTTGGTTTCGGTTGATGAAGGAATCGGTTTTGGCGCCGTTTCGTTACGAGGATTGGTATCGATAAGTTGTTTTTCGGTTGGGCTAGCCTCGATTTGGATATGAACATGGCTTTGTCCAGCAAAAAACAAACCTTGTCCAACAGGAAAGTTAGCTAAGCGCTTTTTTTCTTCCTCAGTGAGTTTAAATACGTCTGATAGCATGTCAACAGCACTGGACGATTGTTTAAGCAATACTTGAATTGAACTGTTAGCCACAACCGCACGACCCATTCGGCTACCCATAAAATCCTCGACGTCTTGAGTCACGGTAGTAAGTCCAAGATAATATTTACGTGCACGTTTAGCTAAACTAAATAAGAAGTTAGCCGAGTCGTCGTATTTCATTAGTTGCCAAGCTTCATCGACGATTAATATGCGCTTCTTTTTTTCTGCGCGGATGATGTTCCAGACGTGACTCAATACAATATACATAGCTACTGGTCGCAGTTCGTCTTCGAGATCGCGTATGTTGAATACAACCATTTGGTTATTAATTTCGATGTTTGATTGCTGGCTAAAAATACCAGCAAATGTACCAGAAGTGTATTTGCGCAAGCGCTGAGCTAATTGGGGACCACTTCCGCCCATATGTAGCAGAGTGTCATACAGATTAGTAATCGTTGGTGGTTGAGCTGTGTGAGTTAGCGGGTCACTGGTAATCCCCGCTCGAGCATAAGTGTCTATTAGTGCTTGATCTAAGTCAGCTTCTTCAATTGGAGTTAAAACGGACATTGAAGCACCGCTAGTGTCGACTTGAGTTGTGCCGAGCATTAATTTTAATAAACCATGCAGAGTTATTAAGTTTGCTCTAAGGGCGTTGTCAGCTTCATCGGTGTCTATAACGCGAGGTAAATCGAACGGATTTATACGAGTGTCGGAACTCAAGCTTAATCGGACATAGCTTCCACCCACTGCGTCACAAAGTTTTTGGTATTCATTCTCTGGGTCTATGATGATTATTTCAGCACCGGTCATCATACTACGCAAAGCCTCGAGTTTAACAGTGAATGACTTACCTGCGCCGGCTTTAGCAAATACAACCATGTTGGAGTTTTCTAAACTAAAACGATCAAAAATCACTAAACCATTATTGTGCATATTGATGCCGTATAGTATGCCGTCATCTTGGGTTAGATCGGCGCTAGTAAACGGAAAACTTGTGCTAATGGCGCCAGTGTTCATGTTACGGCGTATTTGTAATTGGTCTGTCATCTGAGGGGCTGTGCTATTGAGACCTTGTTCTTGTTGACTACTGGCGACTTTTGTAAATACCATTTGTTGACCAAAAATTGTTTCGATTTTGTGTTGAACAAAACCAAGTTCGTCTAGACTATCGGCATACAGTGTAATATAGAGCCCAAAACGAAAGAATTTTTCAGCCCCAACTTGCAATTGATCACGAAGTTCTTCTGCATCGTTAATGGCCGCTTCTAGTCCTGGGTCGCGAGTGCGTCCTTTTTCTGAGTTGATGGAGATAGATGCCTCTAGTTGGGTTACTTTTTTACGTAAGTTGTTAAGAACAACCTGGCTCTCCACCGGATAAATATATAAGCTAACGTCTAGAACTTCATCTATGTTGATAATTGAGCTTAGCCAACCTGTATAAATTTGACGCGGATAGCCGTAAACATATAAAGTACGACCATATTTGGTTCCAAGCCTAAAGTAGCTAGAGTTTATCTCGATGCTACTCGGTGCAATCAAATCGCGAAGGGTGGTTATTCCCTTTAAGAATGCCTGTTCAACTTCTTCTTGTTCGCGAGCACGTTGTTCAGCTGCTATATCAGTAACGTTCTTTGGTTTTTTTGCCATCAAATTGAACCTCCAGAGCCAAAATTTGTCGGTGTAGTAGGGTTTGTTGTTTCAACCTTTTTTACAAAAGTCGAAGTTGTATTTTCGAAATCATCCATTGGTTGCCGAACGGCGGTGTCAGGATTGTAGAAATTATAATAAAGTTCGCCTAGTTTTTTTGTACTAAGCTGAACGCTCTGTATTCCTATCTGGAATAGCCCACCCATAACTGCATCAACGCGGTTTTTAATCTCAGTTTTAGCCTTGTCGTATGTTGGAGCGTCGATTTTTGATATCCGAACCGAATCTTGATTAAATAGTTTTTTGAAGAATCCTTTGCTTTGTTTAACCAAATTTGCATTAAACACGATTTCACCTTGCGGATAGTAAGGAATAACTATAAAAAACGATTTATCCATAATGTTTGCTTCCTGAGATAGAATGTCGATGAAATTGATGTAGTCGTCCATTAATACTCCAAGTAGCATGTTGTCTTGATTGTTACGAGAATCGATCAGACGGTTGATATATGGTGCAATATCAACACGCTGAGAGCGGATTAAAATTTGGATTGGAAAATTTAGAGCATTAAGGAAGTTTTGATAGCTATATTCCACTCCTTCACGTTCGGTGTTACTCATCAGATCAAAATTGATAGCTTTGCATGCCACAACGGCACGAAAAGTACCGTCAGCCATAATAACCATATTGTCTCTTACCTCTGATAACAACAGAGTGTTTTGAGTAGAATTAGGGTTTTTTGGTTTAGGGGCTTGCTCTGGAATGGGTGTAGGATTATTATTACCCACAGCCGGAGGCGTAACGACAGCAGATGCGACTTGGTTTGTCGCTGGTGCTGGCTGAATTGGTTGATTTTTATTTGGTTCCATTAAATTGCCCACCATTTATCTTAGTGAAATAATCACCTCGTCTTGTTTTTGGCTAATTCGATTAGCTTCGCGTGCGATCGTCTCTATTGACAGGTCATTATTGCTTGCTAGATTTATTATACCAGCCGAGATAGGCTTAGCGCTAGTAGCGGATTGATTAACTGGTGGTTTTGCTGAACTAACTTGATTATCTGGCTCTAACGGCTGGACTACGGCTTGTTTAATGTTTGGATAAGGATTATAAGTTAATGACTCAGGTTTTTGTTTAGGAGCTTGTGTAGTAGTTTGTTGGCTCATTTGCTCTACTAAAGCCTGGCGATGGTTAGCAGTACTCTTGTCAAGCTTGTCTTTTATAATCATTGACGTAACATTACTGTCGTCTAAAACATCTAGTGTCTGTTGGGCTTCGTAATAAACATCACTGTTGAGTGAACTGTCTGGTGACTGGACTGTCGCTCCTCTAATAGACCAACCGCGTGTATCAATTAGATTAGCCAAATATCCAAGTCGTTGTTCGGCTTCTTGTTCAGATAAACCTTTGATGGCCGGTCCTGTAGTGTCCTTTGGTGTGGCTATTTCTATAGGCTCATCAATCCCGTCGGGATCCCAAAGCCGTGTGCGTGGCTTGAGGTAAAACGATAATATTGCAGCCAAGTATGTTTCCATCGGCTGGTCTTTCCGTAAAGGTAACGCCAAGGCGCCAAATAGAATAATTATGGGCAAAGGAATTGTCGCAAAAGGTAAAAATATACCACCCAAAAAGAAAGCTAAACCTATCGCTAGTGTCACAACAATTAAATATATAAATTGACGAAACGTAAACGGACCAATTAATTTGTCGTCCGCCTCAACGTCTTGGGGTACTTTATATGTTGCCATTCTGCTTATAGTATAACAGAAAATTGATGCTCATAACTATAATGTTGAGTTAAGTAGCTCAGAGTATTTTAAGGCCGAATTATAGCGTTTGGCAATGTGTGATTTATCGAGCCACTTCGGTACGTCGTCATAGAGGTAGGCTCTAATAGACGAATAAGGAAAAGTTACGTAATCATCAGGTCGCGTGTGAATTGATTTGCTAATTGACAAAACTTTTCGTGCTGGGACTGTTGATTTATGACACGTTTTGTCTAAAAACCAGCTTTTATTTCCGTTATTTTTTAGATAAAAGCCGTAACCAAC
>CAYXMZ010000013.1:0-16791 GCA_964466345.1 uncultured Saccharimonas sp. (SeqCode) | reverse complement strand
TTATTTCTTGCAAAATGGAGACCCGTCGATGACACTTTATGTGGTGCGCAAGCTTTTAAACGATAACCATGACTTAATCCAAAAGGCTAATGGATGGATGTTGCGCGAGCTTGGCAAAAGAGTCGACGATGATTTGTTATTGGAGTTTATAGAGACCTATTATGACAAAATACCCCGCACTACATTGCGTTATGCTATTGAGAAGTTCTCATCCGATAAGCGAGCCCGTTTGCTAAAAGGTGACTTTTCGTAGTATTTTTAACTTAACTATTGACGCCACTAGTTAAGCGTTTCGTATAATATATATAGCTATGTGAGTACTGACGAAAGTCTTTCTACTTACAGGCTTTAATAAGCCACACGCCTTATTCACCCCATTTACGGGTGACGCTGAGGACGTAAATACAATATTAGGTATTTGAGGAATTAAGGGTTGATGCCTGTAGCGGTGCATCTAATCTATCCAAAATACCACTTTCTATAAAACCGCTAAGGGTCGTTATCGGCCGCTAATTTTAATTGTATTTAATTCTTGGAGGTGAATATGAAAAATGTAATAAACGAAAGAGTTTCGATAACCGCCCTAGGATTTCGCAAAAACTTACGGGTTTATCCGCGACGGATGGAGTTTCGTGGGCTTATTTATGACTTTATTGACGCAGGGTTACGCCTAGAGATTCGCAAAAATGGTTTGGTGGAGGAAATTTTCACATTATCTGATGGCGTCAAAAGTTATCGTTTGCGAACCGACAACTCGACTGGTATTTGGACGTTGTTAAGCGTTTGTTAATCGTGGAGTCAAGCTATGCGCAAGAGTTTCCAGCGTGAGATTGATTTTCCACATCTCCACTCTACGATATCTCGTACATTACGCCCTAGCAAACTTTGTCCTAAAGGGCTAAGATCTGATATTAGCCCGGCGCTCGGATCGGCTTCAAAGCTAGTTACTACCCTAAAGCGTTTAATAACTCCATGCTCGTCTAACAAGTCTACTACTGAGCCTATTACAACCTGAAAGGCGTTTTGTTTACTTGGTAGAACTTTCGCAATAGCTAACATTTGACGTTTTTCGTTTATCTCTTCTTCTAGGCTAGTGAGATTAGCAACTTGTTCGGTGTGATTTAATCGACCGTCGTGGTCTAGTTTTTTGTCGCTATCCCTTAAATTCTGTAGTATTTGTTGTCTCTCGCGTTCTAACTGGGAGATAGTTTTTTTGAGGTCTTTAAGACCTTTTTTTGTTAATAAGACTACTTGGTCGTTGACGGCAGTTTTCATATTATTGAATCCTCCTCTCTGACTTTTAAAGTAGTTTTATTTTACAAAAAAATACTTAATAGACGCTGAAATCAGCGTCTATTATAATTCTCATCTGGTAAAAAATGTTGTTATTTTTTATTCAAATTTCGATTTGTTCGAGTATCATGTTCACGAAAGTCGCGCACACCAATTTTGTAGCCAAAGCCACGCATAGTATGGAGTAACTTGACTTTGAATGGGTCGTCAATCTTCTCGCGAAGGTATTTTATGTAGACCTCTACTGTGTTTGGTAAAACATCAGCGTTATAATCCCAGACGTGACTGATGATGGTCTCTTTACTGCTTGGGTGATCTTGATTTCGCAACAAGTACTCTAACAAAGCAAACTCCTTGCTAGTTAAAATAATTTCCTTGTCTGCGCGTTTTACTTCAAAAGTAACCGTGTTAAGAGACAAGTCCCCAGCCGTTAAAATGGTCTGTTGAACTTCTACTGGTCGCCTCAATAGAGCGCGAACTCTAGCTAATAGTTCTTCTAGTGCAAATGGTTTGACCAAAAAATCATCAGCGCCCGAATCGAGTCCTTTTGCTCGGTCGGAAACGGCTTTTTTGGTGCTTAATAGTAATACTGGTGTGTGTATTTTTGAGGCACGCATCGTCTTGACGATATCAAGCCCGTTATATTTACCCGATACCATCCAATCAATGATACATAGGTCATACGGTTCTGTGGTAGCCATCGCACAACCGTCTTCGCCGTCATACGAAACGTCGACAGCGTAACTGTCCTGTTCTAAAGCTTTCTTGAGGGCACTAGCTACTTTGTGTTCGCCCTCTACGATAAGTATTCTCATGGCATTAGTATAACATAATTCAATAAACATTAACAAGATTATGTAGTAATATTTAAACCATATTAGTGGATAATATCTGCTGATTTGAAGTAGTTTTTAAGTTAATTATCTTTATAAATTATTTGCTCCAGCGGACAGTTCGTATATAATGATATTTATGAAAGTAAAAATAGAGATTGATACGAAAACGTTCATAAGATTTTGGCTAGTAGTAATAGGTTTTGCGCTTGTAGGCATAGCTATATATAGTGCCCGTAGCGCTTTGCTTATAGTCGGTATTGCATTTTTCTTGGCAATAGCACTTAGTCCGTATGTCAATAAATTAGCGAAAATTCTATCTGGCAAAAAAAGCCATCGAGTTTTGAGTACAGCCTTAGCATATATTACCGTTGTTCTGGCGCTAGGTTCACTATTGTTTATAATTATTCCTCCAGTAGTAGAGCAAATGGCCAAGTTTGCTCAAAACGTACCAGCTTGGTTGGATACAATCACTAAACAATCAAGCGGATTAAGTTATTTGGTCGAGCGTTATGGTCTGCAAGACAGCTACGGCCAAGTTTTAGACTCGCTTAAAGGTAGTGCAACCCATATTGCTACTTCAGTTGGCAGTAATCTGATAACTGGAATTAGTTCCGTTGCATCAATAGTGGTAGCCTGTGTAGTTGTGTTTGTTCTTACTTTTTTAATGTTAGTCGAGGGCCCCGCTTGGATAGACAAGCTGTGGAGTATGTATCATGATCGTAAAAAAATGGAACGTCACCGCACATTAATAAATAAAATGTACGGCATGTTGACTGGCTATGTTACAGGACAACTGTCCGTGGCGGCAATTGCTGGTGTTGCGGCGGGGTTAATGGCGTTTATACTCAGCTTTATATTCAATGTGTCGAGTAGTTTGGCGATACCTGCCGGTACAATTGCATTTGTGATGTCTCTAATACCTATGTTTGGTGCATTTATCGGAGGAACTGTTATTTGTCTAGTCCTACTAGCTAGTAGTTTTCAAGCGGCTCTCGTGTATCTAGTGTTTTTTGTAATATATCAACAAATTGAGGGTAATTTAATCGGTCCACATATACAATCAAAGAGGATAAATTTATCACCTTTGGTTATCTTGATTGCTATAACTATAGGCGTTTATTTATTCGGTATTTTAGGAGGTATTATATCAATACCAATTGCTGGATGTATAAATATTTTGATTGAATATTTTTATGCTGAAAGAGCATTAAAACTAGCTGAGGCAAAAAAATCAAAAACTAGTCAGCGTATTCCCAAATAGTATCAAAAATTGTGTCACGCAAAACTATCTTAGATTTTTCTAACTGAGATCGTAATTTATCTGATTTTTCCCATGATTTTTCAGCGCGAGCGATTTTGCGTTCTTGTAATATCCTCTTGTCGTCATCTGAAATATCTGGGGTTGTCTCTAGTAATTTAAGTCCAAGCAGTCGATCAATTGTCTCTAGTAATTCGACCAAAGCTCGTCTATCTATGTTTTCGAGTTTTGGAGTATCAATCAGCTTAGAAAATGCGTTATCGATAATTTTAAGTGCCTGTGGAGTTCCTAGATCGTTGTTTATAGCTTCGGTGATAGCTTGGGACACGGCATATAGAGGTATTACTTTGTCTTTGTTTGATCTTTCTTGACCACTAATTAAGGTATCGTGAGTTTGGTGTCTCAAAACCGCTATATTGCGCCAATTGTGTAGTCTATTCTGAGCTGCCGATAATGCCTCGAATGTGAAGTTTCCTTCGTTACGATAGTGTCCTTGTAACACAAACATTCTAAAATCAAGTGGTGAAAAACCTTTAGAATCTAAGTCTTGCAAAGTATAGCCGTTACCGAGAGATTTGCTGATTTTTTTGTCATCAATCTTGAGGTGATTACAGTGAAGCCAATAATTGCAAAACTTTACACCCGTAACAGCTTCGCTCTGAGCGATTTCGTTTGTGTGGTGTGTCGGAATGTGATCTATCCCGCCCGTATGAATGTCGATCGTATTGCCAAGCAAACTAAGAGCAATAGCTGAACATTCTAAGTGCCATCCTGGAAAGCCCATAATTTTTGTATCTGAATTATTCTCTAAAAGATCGGCAGGGGTCTCCCACTCCATGTCGCGCTTTTGTCCCTGTGAGACAAATTTCCATAAAGCAAAATCACTAGGATTGCGTTTCTGGGGGTTGAATTTTATTCTAGCACCAGCTTGAAGTGCATTTAAATCTAGATTAGCAAACTCTGCATAAGTAGGAAATTTTGCAGTATCAAAATAAATGCCGTCATCGATTTGATAAGTAAGACCTTTTTCTTTAAGTTGACGTATTAACTCAAGTTGTTGATTGATAAATTTAGTAGCTGGAGCGAGGTGTTCGGCCGGTAATAGATTGAGTTTTTCCATGCCAAATAAAAAGTCTTTTGTATAAAAATCGGCAATTTCTTGGGCTGTTTTTCGTTCACGTTTAGCGCCTTTTTCGAGTTTGTCTTCTCCTTCGTCAGTGTCACTCGTCAAATGTCCAACATCAGTTATATTCAGTACGCGATTAATTTCAAAATTGTTAGCTTTTAAAATACGAACCAATGTATCCCAGTAAATATAGGCTGCCCAGTTTCCGACATGCAAGTAATCGTAAACTGTTGGGCCACAAGTATAAATCGTCGCTCGGCCATATGTTAGAGGGATAAATTCATCAACCTCTTTTGTAAGTGTGTTATAGAACTTTAATGACATGCTATTTATATCCTCTTATAATTTTGTCGCAAACGTTAATCAGTTCGTGCAGAACTTTGTCATAACTTTCGTAAATCCTAAATCCAGCAGCGTACTCGTGCCCTCCTCCGCCAAAATAACCGGCAACCGTAGAGGCTACGGGTATATTTGTGCGAATTTTTCCAGTTAGTTTTCCATCTGGATATGTTTTTATAGCTATGCCGATTTGTACTTTTTCAACTAAACGCATCTCGTCGAGCACTAGAACACTTGGATTATATTGGTCACTGTATTTTTGTATGTCTTCCCACGGGATGTAAATTAAAGACAAGACGCCATCGAGATAGTATTCTATACGACCAATTAATTCGCCTTTATATTTTAGAATCTCTGGTGACTTTTTCATTAATTCACGACGACGTTCCTCGATGGTGGAATTATTAGCGCCAAGCTCGGCCAACTTACCGAGCGTAAAATAAGTTTCAGGTGTAACGCTCTGAGTTGTGAGACCTAAACTATCGCTCATTATGGCTATCATAATATTTTCTGCTGCTACCTGATTGATTTTCCAGTTAGCTTTGATGGCAAGTTGATAAACTATCTCACTAGTGGCAACGGTGTTTTTAATAAGTAATGTATGGGCGAATTCTGGAGCCTTTTCTAAAGCGTGATGATCAATTAAAAGTACCGGCTGTTTAGCAAGCAAGGCTCTGTTAGAGGCGTTGTCGAACATTTTTCCAAGTAATATATCAGTCGATGTATCGACGATGATTATTAATTCGGCCGATAGGTCGAAATCTTTTTGTACTCTATCCCAACCCTTGATATAACGCAAATATTTGGGAATTTCCACTGGACAATATAGATAAACTTCTTTACCTATATCACCCAAAATTTCTTCTAATGCCAAAGCGCTGCCCAAGGAATCACCATCGGGATTTTCGGCTTGGACTACTGTAATTTTTTGAGCACCATTGATGAGCTTAATAGCGGAGTCGAACATTAAAAATCCCTCCTGTCCTCGATTGCGTGAGATAAAGTAATTTGACCAGCATATTCCAAATCAACCCCTGCCGGAATTCCTCGTGCCAAACGAGTGATTTTTGTATCAAGGCCAGCATCTTTAATCTGGCGTTGCAGAAAAATAGCAGTCGATTCTCCCTCTACGCTAGCATTGGTTGCGATAATTACTTCTTGAACGGCGTCGTTTTTGATACGTTTTACAAGCTCTGGGATATGAAGATTTTCAGGACCTATACCTTCAATCGGACTTATTACGCCACCTAATACGTGGTAAGTACCGTGATATCGCCCTGTTTGTTCTATTGCTAATATATCTAATGGTTCTTCAACTACAGCGACGGTGTTTTTGTCTCGAGAGGCATCGTCGTATAATGGCGAAACTTCTTGATCAGCATCAATAATAGCGAATGTGGTAGGACAACTTTTGACTTTTTTGTGTAATTCAGAGAGGGCTCTGGACAGCTGTTGGCTAGTGTTTGGATCGGCTTTCAGTAGATAATAAGCATAACGTTCAGCAGTACGAGTACCTACGCCCGGTAGGCGTCGTAATTCATCGATGACGTTAGTTAATGCTATTGGTAGTATTGATGTCAAACCAAATTCCTTTACAAGCCTAGCTTCCCTAGACTACCCATTAGGGGCTTCATTTTTTCTGCTGCAACTTCTTGAGCTTTGGCTAGTCCATCACGAATAGCAATTTCAACCCAGTGTTCTAGATCTTCGACGTTGTCTAAATTGATTTTTGTTGGATCAAGTTTTACTGATTTGATCTTGATCTCACCAGTAATTTGTACAACTACTGCTCCATCTCCAGCTTCAACTTCGATAATCTCCTTCTTGAGGTCATTTTGTGCCTTGCGCAGATCATTCATCATTTTTATTTGGTCAAAAGCCATTCCAAACTCCTAATTCTTTTAATTTCTTTTAATTATTATATCTCAAAACTATCTGTTTGTGTACTGATAGAATCTGTCGGCGTCTTTGCTTTGGGAGTTTGTAATTATACGTTGTATCTTGTAGTTGCTTGAAATCTGGCTCGTCGCCTGTCTGGTCGCCAAAAATTGGTTACTGTTTGGTTTTAGTGACACAGCAAATTGATGGTTGTATTTTTCAAGTATTTTATAAAAATCTAATTCATTTTCACTTACAACAACTTCTTTAGTATTACTTGGTATGAGTGTAATATCACGAGAGAAGCTATAAGTTATGTTTGAATCGTAATGATAACTATAGACATATCTATTGAGGCCAGAAAAAACCAACGCAACAACTAATATAACAATTGGTATTAAACCTCCTATACGAGCGTATGGGTTACGAGGGAATAAATTATACCAGTATGTGAGCAACCAGTTGATACCGGCCGCCAAGAGTATTGTCAAAGGCAAAAATGAAAAGTTTGTATAATTTGGATTAAGGATTAGTAACAAAACTAAACAAACAGACCACAATATAGCTAAGTAACTTTTAGCTGTAGCACGAGTTTGAATGATACGATAAGCCCCTAAAACAATAAGTAAAAATGAGCCAAGACCAAAGAATGGCGTTAAGGACACAGACCCACCAGGGTTAGCAAAATTGAGATATTGATAAAACAACGAGATTAAATTGGCCTTAAAATCTGGAATACTAGTAGGCCATCCAAGTAGGGTTGATAAAACGCCAAGGTCTTTTATAATATAAATAACCAGAGGTGCAAATAGTAAAATACCTAAAAGTACACCAGGAAGTAGTTTTG
Organism: uncultured Saccharimonas sp. (SeqCode); assembly: GCA_964466345.1. Taxonomy (GTDB): domain Bacteria; phylum Patescibacteriota; class Saccharimonadia; order Saccharimonadales; family Saccharimonadaceae; genus UBA1547. Next base: position 9,214 of record CAYXMZ010000013.1, on the reverse strand, counting down.
TCTTTGGTAATTTCTTAAAAATATGTCTAAGATGAGGATGAAAAACTACCGCAGTCGCTAATAAAGCTAGCCCATAGAAGCTAAGAGGGGTATATAAACTTAAAGAGGCTAATACGCAAAAAAGAGTTCCATAAAGAACTTGATGCTTGTTGCTGAAGGCTAATAAGCTGGCTAATAAAAGTAGCCAAACTGACCAAAATATAAACAAAATCTCTGGTGTACCATTTTGGGCAATAAATATGAACTGACCCGTAGTAATAGCAATTAGCGATGCCAACACGGCTATACTAGACTTGAACCATCGTTTTAAGAGTAAAACTAAACCAATTGCTGACAAAACCGCCAGTATCACAGATGGTAATTTAATAGTAAATATTGAAACTCCGAACAATGCTAAAGAGGCTTTTTGAAGCAAATAATAAGGTAAATTAACAACATTTAGTGAAGCCAAATCACCAAAATTTAAATTACCGCTAATTGTTATGGCCTGCATTTCATCAGCCGTAATTCCCCCTGGCAAAAACAAAACTGCGAACAAGACTGTGGCTATTAACGCCAAGGCAACAAAGCTATAACCCAATAAATAACGGTGTCGATAAGCGAATGATGTTGGAAAACTAAATTTATCCATAACTACTATTGATTTTAGCACAAAAATTATTCGTGTTTACGATCTAGCGACATAAAACGCAAACGCTCTGGGTGGAAATACAGCTCGATTTTACCAGTTGGACCGTTACGATGCTTAGCTATTATTAAATCGGTAATATTTTCACGATCTGTATCCGGATTGTAATATGCTTCACGGTAAATAAACATTACAATATCGGCATCTTGCTCGATAGAGCCCGATTCGCGCAAGTCGGCTAGTTGTGGAATTTGTGGGCTTCGAGCTTCAACTGAACGAGATAGCTGACTTAATGCAACTACTGGCACGTTTAGTTCCCTTGCGATGTGTTTAAGTCCGCGAGAAATTTCACTTACTTCTTGCACACGATTACCGTTATCTTTGCCAGTACCTTGCATCAACTGTAAATAGTCTACTACGATTAATCCAAGAGGATGTTCATGGTTAGCACGACGAGCCTTGGTGCGCATTTCTAGTACTGTCATACCTGGCGTGTCGTCTATATAAATCGGAGCCTCAGCCATATTGCCCATTGCGTCAGACAACTTACTAAAGTCTTCATCCGTTAAATTTCCAGTCCTAATACTCCAAGCATCAACACCTGAGGCATCGGCTAACATACGGTCTACTAATTGTTCCTTGCTCATCTCGAGGCTAAAAAACAGGACTGGTTGCTTAGCTACTGTCGCCACGTTGTAAGCTAAATTTGTAACTAGTGTGGTTTTACCCATAGCTGGCCTTGCTGCTAAAATAATTAAATCGCTTCGTTGTAGACCAGCGGTCATATTGTCAAGATCACGATAGCCGGTTTTTATACCGCGTAACTCTCCTTTGTTACGGTGTAGTTCTTCAATACGATCAAAACTTTCAGTTAAGATACTTTCTAGACTTACTAAGTCTTGCTTAAGTGATTGATCACTTACGGAAAATAGCTCGGCTTCGGCTTTTTCGAGTAACTCCTCGATAGCAGCGTTTTCGTCATAACCAAATTCAGCTATCTCAGAACTTGCCTTGATTAAACGGCGACGAACGGCTTTTTGTGATACTAACTCGGCGTAAGCTTCAGCATGGGCGGCTGTTGGCACGTAATTTGTTAATTCACTTAAATAAGTTGAACCACCAATTTCATCGAGCTTTTTTACACGTTTTAATTCATCAGTTAAAGTTAATAAATCAACCGGTCTGTGCTTCTCATAGAGATTCATCATCCCCTGATAAATCACACTGTGTCGTTTGTCGTAAAAATCAGCTGACGTGACGTGTTCGGACGCATCTGCCAAAACTTCTTCGTCAATTAAAACTGCTCCGAGTAAACTTTTCTCGGCGTCCACGTTTTGTGGTGGTATTTTAGCTCCAACAACCTCTTCGTTCATTGTTATAACTTAATTTGTTCTCCTCCACCCATCATAGCAGTAATTGTTGCTAAGCGTTCATCTTGTGGTGGAGCAGATGTGGGGATTGTGTGGATATTCATCTCACCTACCCCTATAGATTGCAAATAGTCAGTAAGTAACAAATTGTATTTTGTGGTGTCGATTTTTTTCTTATAAAAATTGTTATTGGTGTAGATTTTTAACTCATCACCATCTTGATCGTGTCCGCATTTGGACAACATTGTGTACAGGGCAATACTATTGGCTTTGGTATATTCAAGTAAATTATCCCAAGAAAAAGCTTGCTTTATTGTTTTTGAGACGTTTTTAGTAGCTTTTAGCTCTTTTTTGAGTTCGGCGACCGAAGCAGTTACTTCTGGTTTATCGACCAAAAGGGCGACCGTCTTAGCACGAGGTTTTGATTTTTCGTTGGTTTCTGTTGGTGCTGAAGCCGAGCCAAGGACGCTAAGTAATTTAACGCTAGGTCTAGGGCTTTTTTCTATTTCAATTAACCTATCGAGTAGAGGTAATAACTGTGGTTTTTCTGAGATTTGACTACATATTTCGGCTGTAATTTGTTTTGCCAACAATACAGCACCAATTCCACTGTTTAGTGCCAATTCAAGGGTTTTAACTAATTTTGCAAAGTTTTTTTCTTCTACGGAATTTATGATGTCAAAAATAACATCTTGAGGTGCTAAACCAAGCAAATTAGCCACCATTTCTGTAGATATTTTATCTTTAGATAAGTTAGCTACTTGATCGAGCAAGCTAATGCTATCTCGGAAGCTTCCGTCGCCGTGTTTGGCAATTAACTCTAAGGCTCCATCTTCAATGACAATTTTTTCCTTAGTAGCAATGTTTTTTAAGTGTTGAATTACGTCTCCTGTCTTTATAGGCCTAAAACTGAATCTTTGCGTACGACTAATTATAGTTGCTGGAACTTTTTCGATATTAGTGGTTGCTAAGATGAAAATTACGTGTTCTGGTGGTTCCTCGAGTGTTTTAAGTAGCGCATTAAACGCCGGCTTAGATAACATATGAACTTCATCAATAATGTAGACCTTTTTAATGGCTGAAACAGGGGCGATTTGAACTTTTTCGCGTAAATCACGCACGTCATCGACACCGTTATTACTTGCGGCGTCTATCTCTATAATATCGAGGTTAAGAACATCTTCGTTGTAGTCTATTTTGTTGATTTCATAAGCTAAAATTCGCGCTACACTAGTCTTACCTACCCCACGAGGGCCGGTAAACAAATATGCGTGTGAAATATTACCCGACTTCAAAGCTTGCGCTAGAACGCCCGTAATATGGTTTTGACCTATCACCTCATCTAGCGACTTACTACGATATTTACGATACAATGCTTTTGACACTGCTCTCCCCCTATATGTCTTCATAACCAATTATAATGGTTTTGAAAGATTCTTTTGACGTATTTTTTACGTCTTTGATTGTTTATTTTCACCCCGCAATAAATAAATTATAGAATAGTGAATTTATTTTGTAAACAATTACGCTAATGATTATCAATAACTTCCCTGTTGAGATTGGTTTTATTTATATTATTGGTTATAATAGTCATGAATGAGAATTTTAAAACAAATAAAAAAATGGCGTTTCAAAAACTTAGCATTTTTTATCCTTGCTATGGGTGTGGCGATTTTTTTGGTAAACACCCCTTTTTTACTAGATTTTATAGATGGCATAGGTAACTTTGGTTATATCGGCGCCTTTATTGCTGGTGCATTCATCGTTTCGATTTTTACCGTAGGGCCAGCTATGGTAGTGCTTTTTGATTTGGCTATAGAGCTAAACCCTGTGTTAGTTGCAATTATCGGAGGTTTCGGAGGAGCTTTAGGTGATTTTATAATATATAAATATCTAAAAGACGGGGTTTTTAATGAGATGGGGCGCTTCTTCAAAAAAAGAAAAAAGACCCGTTTTTCTAGGTTTATTTCAAGGATATTCAAGAGTAAGATTTTAGTTTGGATGCTACCTGTAATCGGAGCTATAGCCATAATATCCCCGTTTTCAGATGAAGTTGGACTAGGTCTGATGGGATTATCTAACATAAAAAAATGGCAGTTTGTAATTTTGACATTTGTGCTAGATACAATAGGTATACTTTTGATAACAACGTTAGCTCGGTCAATATAATTTAATTTGGCAGGGGCGCACAGGATCGAACTGTAATCTGCGGTTTTGGAGACCACTATACTAACCATTGTACTACGCCCCTATGTGTTTAATATTACCACATCTTATACAAAAATACAGGTTATTTTTAAGGGGTTGTAAAAGCACAAGCGTTGTCATATAATTAAGCAAGCAATAGTCTCCCGAAGAGGGCTAAAAGGAGAAGTTGATCTGTATTAAACCAGATCGATATTACAAAGAGAATATATGAAGATACTGATGCTTGGGTGGGAGCTTCCTCCTTATAACAGCGGCGGACTAGGAACAGCTTGTTACCGCATATCTAAGGCGTTGTCAGACGGTGGCGTTGATATTGATTTTGTTCTCCCTTATACAGCATCTCACGATATTGATTTTATGAAAATACATGGCGCAACAAGCTTTGGACCTCTTGATCAATATAGTTTAGGGGCATATGACAAACTTAATAAAATTGTAAAAGTTGAAGAACCTAACTACAACGGTGTTCTTAACTTATGTGATGTTCAGCGTCAATATGTACGTTTTGTAGAATTCTTAACGACAGACATGTCACCAGACGTAATTCATGTTCATGATTGGCTTACGGTTGAAGCTGGTATACGAGCTAGACAAATTACTGGAGCACCTTTAGTGATGCATGTTCATGCAACCGAGTACGATCGCTCGGGTGGTAATTATGGCAACCCATTGGTACGTGATATTGAATATCAGGGATTAATGATGGCTGATCGAATTATCACAGTTAGCGATCATACTAAAAAAATTATTATTAAAGAATATGACATACCGGCGGATAAGATAGAAGTCGTTCATAATATCGTTGATAACGATTACTTCGACCAGGATTATGAATATAACGACAAGACGTTTAAATACTTTGAAACTCTTAAAAAAGAGGGTTATACGGTCGTCTTGACGGTTACTCGATTTACCGTCCAAAAAGGTCTAACTTTCTTCCTCAACGCCGCTGCAAAAGCCTTGAAACGTTACGATAAATTAGTATTTTTAATCGCTGGCGACGGTGAACAACGAGACGAATTGATAAAGATGACAGCTGATTTAAATATCGCCGACAAAGTATTTTTTACAGGGTTTATTAGAGGAAGTAAATGGCGGGATGCTTTCAATATAGGAGATATTTTTGTGATGAGCTCTGTTAGCGAACCCTTTGGACAGACTGCACTAGAAGCGGCCTATCACAACGAAGCGGTAATTGTTACTAAACAATCTGGTGTTGGTGAAATTTTAGATCACATATTTCGTTATGATTTTTGGGACGAAGATGCTTTAGCAGACAAAATCGTGGGTTTGGCAACATCAAAAGCCCTTCTTGAAACAATGAAACGAGATATCAAAGAAGAATACGATAACTTATCTTGGAATGAGGTTGCAGATACGTATATGCGCATTTACGGCTCTTTGCCAAAGGCAAATCGTTTAATCGGGAGTGGTGTTTAATGAACAAACGAGGAATAGTACTCTATCTACACGTACATCAACCTCATCGTTTACGTGAATATCCGGTTTTTGATATCGCTAATCGGCATGATTATTTTGATGACAAAAAAAACGAGCAGATCTTTAAAAAAGTTGTAGAAAAGTCTTATCGACCGATGAATGCGTTATTATTACGCATGCTTGAAACTCAGTCTGATTTCAAAGCGTCTTTTAGTATTACCGGACCTTTCATCGAACAAGCCGAAAAATGGGCTCCAGACGTTTTAGACGACTTCAGGAAGTTAATTGCAACAGGGAAAGTAGATATTGTCTCAGAAACGTACTATCATTCATTAGCGTTTTTTTATAGTCTGCCAGAGTTTGAGCGCCAGATTGAGTTGCATCGTCAAAAAGTTAAGGACACGTTTGGTTGTGACGTATCAATTCTTCGTAACACTGAGCTGTCTTATAATGACAATATTGCAAAATGGGCAGACGAACACGGCTATAAAGGAATTCTTGCAGAAGGCTGGGATAACGCAATTGGTCGACGCAGTCCAGATTTTGTTTACAAACCAGTTAATACGTCAAATATTTCTCTGTTACTAAAAAATTATAAACTTAGTGATGATGTAGCTTTCCGATTTAGTGACAAAAACTGGTCAGAATACCCTCTGTCGGCGGATACTTACGTTGATTGGCTAAATAGCGAAATTTATGGACGACAAATTGTGAATTTGTTTATGGATTATGAGACTTTTGGTGAGCATCAATGGGCCGATACTGGGATATTTAATTTTTATGAGACATTTATTCAAAAGTGGCTTGAAAAACCAGACAATACGTTTTATACGCTATCCGAAGCTATTGATACTTTTGACCCAGTAGACGAAATCAGTATGCCTCAGACTGTCACATGGGCAGATACCGAGCGTGATTTGACGGCATGGACTGGCAATAGTATACAACGGGAAGCTTTAAAAATGGTTTATTCATTAGAAGATGAAGTGTTGCGAACAAATAACTCAGATTTTATTGAGGACTGGCGAAAACTGCAGATTTCTGATCATTTTTATTATATGTGTACCAAATGGTCCAACGATGGAGATATTCATGCTTATTTTAGTCCTTACAACTCACCCTACGACGCGTTTTTGTATTTTATGAATGCTCTACGTGATTTGCATTTTAGAGTTCAAATGAATCTGTTTCGTCCGTCTGAAGTTCAAAAAGAAACCGAAAAACTGGCGATAAACACCTCGGGGAGATTAGATGTCTAAACAAATAGTGCTTAGCAACGGCAGTTTGCACGTCGGACTAGACGAAAGTGGTCTAGTTAGTGATTTTTATTATCCTTATGTTGGTCTCGAAAACCATTGTGCCGGTAGCGATTTACAACACCGTATCGGCGTGTGGATTAATGGTCAAATTAGTTGGTTTGGACAGGACCCAGCTTGGCGATTTACTTTTCGCTATCCTCATAGTTCTCTAATCGGACATATAGTTGCCAAAAATAACAGTTTGGGAGTAGCTATAGAATTCGACGATTTAGTTGACGCCGATCAAAATGCTTTTATTCGCAATATTCACGTTATAAATCTGTTCAATCAAAAAAGAGAAATACGTCTATTTTTGCACCAAGCTTTTGCGATTGGTGATTCAAGAATGAATACTGACACGGCACAATATATACCCAATAGTCACGCTATATTGCACTATCGAGGACGACGAGCTTTTATTGTTTCTGGACAATACGACGACAAGAGGCCTTTCGATCAATATTCAATAGGACTAATTGGTATAGAAGGGCGCGAGGGTACTTGGCGCGATGCCGAGGATGGCGTTTTGTCGTTAAACACTGTTGAACATGGTAGAGTTGATTCGATTATAGGTTTTAATTTAGATATCGAAGCCGACAGTTCCACTCGAGTTCAGTATTGGATTGCCACTGGTACGTCTATGCGAGAATCTCTGGCAGTACACAAGAAAATTCGTGACGACGGGACTTTTGAGAGAATGTCACGTACGGCTGATTTATGGCATGATTGGCTGCAGCCAGTTTATGGAAAAATAAACAAGCTTGAGCCACAATATCGTGAAACTTTTTTGAGCAGTATGATGATAATCCGTTCACAGATAGACAAACGTGGAGCGGTTATTGCCAGCACCGACAGTTCTTTGCTTAACTATTCGCGTGATGCTTATGCATATTGCTGGCCTCGCGACGGCGCTTTGACATTATGGCCGCTTATCCGTATGGGTTACACCGAAGAGCCTCACAAGTTTTTTGCCTTTATGCTACGCGGAATGCATCCAGACGGTTATTTACTCCATAAATATCGTGCTGACGGTGCTATAGGCAGTAGTTGGCATACTTATGTTCATGAAAACGGTGAAATATCTCCGCCAATTCAAGAGGATGAGACAGCCGTCGTGTTATTTATGTTTGCACAATTTTACAGTTTTTATCCAGAACGTAGTATTCTAAAAGAATTTTATAAAAAAATGGTCACACCGATGGCAGATTTCTTGGCTGGTTATATTGATTATAAAACTGGATTACCAAAACCTAGTTATGATTTGTGGGAGCAAAGTTTTTTGACAACCACTTACACAACAGCTCTAGTCTACGCCGCTTTGCTATCGGCATCGGATTTAGCTGAAGCCTCTAATGACCCGACCAACGCTGTTAAGTGGCGTTCGACAGCCGAGGATATTCAAACATCGGCACATAAATATTTATATGACTCTGACCGCAAAGTCATGTTTTTGGGCATAAGGACCAAAGGCAACGCAATAATCAAAGATACGACTATTGATTGCTCGGCTGTTTTAGGAGCTTATATTTTTGGTTTATTCCCTATTGAAGGAACAGAGATAAAAGAGTCTATAAACACACTCGAGAAGGTATTTAATTTAAACCAAGGTGCTCCAGGTCTACCGCGTTATCAAAATGACGCTTATCGTCGTAACAGTCCTAGTATCGATGGAAATTATTGGTTTGTAACAACTTTGTGGCTAGCTCAATATTACATAGACACTGGGAATAAAGAAAAAGCAGAAAAAATAATAAACTGGGTCAAGAGTCAAACTCTTAATACTGGAATAATGGCAGAACAATTTAATCCAATAAATAATAAAATTGTTGCACCAGCGCCATTAGTTTGGACTCATGCTGAATACGTGTCTACCCTACTTGACTTGATAGATAGTAATAAATAGATTTAGTGCTTTTTCTCTTTGACTTCGTTGCGTCCGAGATTTTTCTTGGTCTCGGTATAGGTTGCGTGTCGTCTTGCGGTTGGATCGTATTTTTTAAGAACGATTTTATCAGGGGTGTTTTGAGAATTTTTTGTAGTATAGTAAGTACGGTGACCGCTCAAATCGCTCACCAGACCAATTAATTTTCGTTTGGTATTCTTTTTTGCCATAAATTTTCCTTAAACTCGTAGTATTATATCAAGAAACTATATCTTTTGCAATTAAAAAACCCTTATTTAGGGCATATTAACTTGATTTGGAGCCACGATCGAGGGTTGAACTCGAGACCTCATCCTTACCATGGATGCGCTCTACCAACTGAGCTATC
>CAYXMZ010000012.1:0-17617 GCA_964466345.1 uncultured Saccharimonas sp. (SeqCode) | reverse complement strand
AGGGGGTTTTACAGTTGCAGATCATGCAAATGAAGTTGAGCGTTTCGCAAAAGCAAAATTTTTAGATTATGTTTTATATAATAAACAAAAACCTAGCCGATTAGTTTCAAAACGATATGAAAAAGAAAAAGCATTTTTAGTAAAGATTGACAAGAAAAACCTAGAAAAATACCACTACAGAGCCATAGCCGGAGATTTATTAGGTGAAATGGCGTTACCGAATAAAAGCGATAAGCTTATAAAGAAGCGTTCGTTAATCCGGCATAACGGCGAAGCCGTCGCTAAGGCTATCGTGGAATTATACGATAGTAAGTTGTAGTAAAAACTACTAAAAAATTAAGACACAAAATATTTTGTTACATCTGAAAAATTTTTGATTTATCCACAAAACTGTGAATAACTTTAGCTTTTATCAAAATAAATCTAAGTAAAGATACTTGTCGTGGACGAAGGTGGGTAGTATAGTTAAGTTAGTGGAAAAAAGTGGGTAACACCGCTAAACAAAATAAACACCACTAAACATTAAAAAATAATCTAAAACATACGAAAGCAAAGGTTTAAACAGTGGCAAATACGGATTATTTCGAAAGAAAGTTGGACGACAAACGTCGGTTAACCATACCAACCGAACTTCGAAGTGAATTTGCGAGCGGGGCTGTTATTACCAGAGGTTTTGGTGAATATCTCCATCTCTATCCAAAGCAAATTTGGGATAGGGAAGTCGAGCCAAGCTTAGGGGCGAACTTCTTTGATGAAAAGATGGCCGACCTTACAGTCAGGTTTCGCAGAGGTAAAACTGAAGCTGAGATAGACAGTAAACAAGGCCGTGTTACACTTGAACAACATTTGCTTGATTATGCTGGCATTGACAGAGAAGTAGTAGCTATTCGCGTTGGTATGTACTGGCGTGTAATGGCGCCCGATGTAGACGTTTAGATTATTGTAAACCGTTCTTTAAAAATTCGTTATACCGTAATTGTAAGAAAAACTCTCGAGATCAGCTATCTGGTAGTTGGGCGGTGGCATCGGAACCACCTCAAAATCCGCGTACCTTATTTAAAAAACACCTCCAAAAAAACTCCACCTCACACATAAGTCTCTTAATCGAATTGACTAGTCGTTTCACCTGCCAAGCGCAGATTGACTGGTCCGGTTCGATGAACTTGCTTATTCTTTACAACAAAAACAAACATTTATTAACAAAAACAAAAAGCTCTAACTACCGGTTAGGTGATCTCGAAAAATTCTTATCTGTGATATGATAAGAATCATGAGTATTAAAGAACATCCACCACAACAACAAATAATGCACGTGCCAGTGCTTTTAGACTCGGCGCTTGAACAGCTTAATCCTAAACCAGGAGAGAATTATCTCGATCTGACGGCTGGATACGGCGGTCATGCCAGTAGTTTTCTAAACATCACGGGTAACTATGCAGACTCCGTTTTAGTTGACCGCGACGAATGTACCTTAAAGTACCTTCGTCCTCTCTCTGAAAAAGGAGCAAAATTGATAAATGCCGATTTTGTAACTGCCACTAAGCAGTTGGTGAAAGAAGGCAGGCAATTCGATATTGTAATGGTTGATTTGGGGGTGTCATCACCACAGCTCGATCAGAGCCAAAGAGGCTTTTCTTTTACAAACAATGGTCCGCTAGATATGAGAATGGATCGTCGTCAAGAATTGACGGCCGCTAAACTCATCAATACCGCTTCGCGGGAAGAGATGGCGCATATTATTAATCAATATGGCGAAGAACCCATCAATCTAGCTCGAAAAATTGCCGCAAAAATTGCGGAGAATAGACCATTGTCGGAAACTAAAAAATTAGCCGATTTGGTGACGAGCGTATATCGTGGTAGGAGAGGAAAAACTCATCCCGCTACGCGCACCTTTCAAGCTTTTCGAATTGCGGTCAATGACGAACTCGGACAGATAGAAAACTTATTACCATTACTGCCAAAACTCTTAAAAAAAGGTGGACGGGTAGGGATTATTAGTTTTCATAGTCTAGAGGATCGTTTAGTCAAGCGTTTCTTGAAGGAGCAGGTAATCTCAGGTTTTGAAGCCGAGCTTACCTTACCAAACAAAAAACCAATATTCGGAAAAACCGATGATGTTCACAACCCGCAGTCACGTAGCAGTAAGCTTCGTGTTGCAGTGAAAAAATAAAACAAAAATAACAAAAAAAGAAGGGGCGAAACTATGCCAGTTCGAATTCAGGTACAATACGCTGACGTTGCTCAAGAAGTAACCGTACACGTAAAATAACCCTCTCCTCGTTACTGAAATGAGCGAGAGCTAGATCCGCTTCCTCTTAAGAGGAAGCGGATCACCAAGAAAAAATAAAAATTAAAATAAAAATCAAATGTTTTACAAAAATAATAATACATATACAACTTATAATAGTCGCCGTCAGCAAGGTTGGTCTCGTAACCAAAACATAGTTGCTCATACTTCCACTGTAAAAATGGGGCCATTAACTCAAGTGTTTATCGTCGCTTTGATGGTAACTATTTTAGGACTTATTTATCTTACTCAGGCAACACGCGCTACTAGTTATGACTATGCTACCGAAAAGATTAACTCTCAGATAGCAGAGCTAAACGAACAAAAAAGTGACCTAGAAGTTGAAAATGCACGGTTAGCTTCGCTTGAAACCGTAAAAGATAGTAGCGTTGCTTCAACAATGACTAGCGCCTCTTCAACGCAATATGCACAGTGACAGTAAAAGTCTATGAGTTTCTTAATACATCTAAATAAACGAGCTAAAACATTAGCCATAATCACATTAGTGTTTATGGGTGTTTTTGTGGTTAGGCTATTTTATCTACAGATTATTCAACACGATTATTATGTTGGTCTAGCCAATGATGAACAAGTGAAAAGATTGGTCATACCTTCTAAAAGGGGTTCTATTTATGCTTTAGCTAACGGTATTCCAGTGCCGTTGGTGATGAATCAAAAAGTCTATACAGTGTTTGCCGATCCAGAGGTTGTAACAGAACCAGAAAAAATTGTTGACGCCATAAAAACCGTAGCTGGCGGTAATGCACGAGAAAACCTAAAACAACTAGTAACAAAAGAAAACAGTCGTTATCAAATATTAGCCACTAAGATTACACGCACGCAGGCTGATAAAATCAAAGAATACAACTTAAAAGGCGTAGGCTTTCAAGAGGATTCACAACGAGTTTATATAGAGGGCTCGTTAGCTGCTCAGACTTTGGGTTTCGTTGATTATAATGGCGATGGGCAATACGGTGTTGAAGGAAAGTTAAACAATCGTCTAGACGGTACCGATGGATTATTGCAGGCGGTCACTGATGTTAATTTAGTACCTCTGTCTATTAGTGATAAATACATTAATAAACCAGCCAAAGACGGAGAAAACATTGTTTTAACGATTGAACGTAACGTCCAGTCTTATGTTGAAAAGGCATTAGCGGCAGGAGTTGAAAAAATCGGTGCTGATAGGGGTAGTGTGGTGGTCATGGATCCGCAAAATGGAAAAGTTTTGGCCATAGCAAACACACCGTCATACGATGCTTCTAAACTTAACGAAGTCACCGATGTCTCGAGTTTTAATAATGGCGTCATTTCTACGCCTTACGAACCAGGTTCCGACGTCAAGACCTTCACTGTGGCTACGGGAGTTGATAAGGGCGTGGTCGATGCTTCAGCAACATACGTAAACACTGATTATATTGAGGTAGAGGATAGAACTATTACTAATGCTACAAAGGGATACACCGGGGAAATTACTTTTCAAACAGCGCTGAATTGGTCGTTAAATACCGGTTTTGTTACTATCGCTCAGCGCTTAGGTGATGGTAAGTCTATTAATAGGCAAGCGCGCGATACTATGTACGATTATTTTTATAACAAGTTTCACTTGGGTAAGCTGACAGGTATAGAATTAGCTAATGAGGCTACTGGGATTATTATTTCTCCAGAAGAAGTAGAAGGTAACGCCGTGCGTTATTCAAACATGGCATTTGGACAGGGGATGGACGTGACGATGATTCAAGTTGCAACGGCTTTTTGCAGTCTTGTAAATGGCGGAAAGTATTATCAACCAACAATTGTAGCAGGCACAATTGATGCGGATGGTGAATACGTCGAGAAAGATACGGGTGATTATGAACAGATAATATCAAAGTCTACGGCCGATCAGGTACGCGAGATGACACACATAGCGCGTTCTAGTTTTTTTGAATCTATCGACAAACCTGGTTATTATGTTGGCGGTAAGACTGGCACTTCTCAGGTCGTGAAAGACGGTGTTTATGCTGATGACGAGACGGTTGCAACCTACTTGGGATATGGAGGTAGCGAAAAAACATCTAAGTATGTCATAATGGTACAGGTATCAGGAGATCATAAAGAATTCGGTGGTGCCCAAGATGCAATGCCAATTTTTACAGATATCTCTAATTGGTTGTTAGATTATTTTAAGGTAACACCGAAAGGATAAGACCAAAAATGAATCAAGAAATAGCGGTATTAACTCAGGAATTAGTAGGACTTTTAGCGTTGAGTATGGGGGCTTTTCTACTTTCAATGCTACTAACCCCAATTTATACGTTCATAGCTTATAAATTTAAATTTTGGAAGAAACAACGTACCACATCTACTACTGGTGAAAAGTTACAAGTTTTTAATAAATTACACGCTGCTAAATTTCGACGTAACATACCAACAATGGCAGGAATGATTTTTGTTTTATCTATTACTGTTTTAACATTGTTTTTTAACTTAGATCGAGGTCAGACCTGGTTACCATTGGCAGCGCTAATCGGTGGCGCAATAGTGGGTATTTTAGACGATATCATAAACGTTCATGGTGTTGGAGGGGGAGTGGCAGGGTTACGCTCAAGCGTAAAGTTTATCCTTATTTCACTTATTGGATTAGCTTTAGGCTGGTTCTTTTTTGCAAAATTAGGCTTTACGGCTATACATGTCCCATTTTGGGGGTCTCTAGATTTGGGTTGGGGAATTATTCCTATCTTTGCTTTCATAGTGGTGGCGATGGGTAACGCTTCAAATATCAGTGATGGATTAGATGGACTAGCGGGTGGTTTAATGGCAATCAGTTACGGCGCGTTTGGCTTTGTTGCTATGATGCAAACTCAATTGTTATTGGCTGGGTTTTGTTTCACTGTAGTCGGTGCGCTGCTAGCATATCTTTGGTTTAATGTTTATCCGGCGAGGTTTTTTATGGGTGATGTAGGAAGCTTTGCTTTAGGAGTTGGACTAGGGGTGGTAGCAATGTTGACTGATTCACTTTTCTTCCTTCCGATTATTTGTTTGGTTTTTGTAATAGAAATAAGCTCAAGTTTGATTCAAATTGTTAGTAAGAAAATCTTTCACCGCAAGGTGTTTATTTCAGCGCCAATCCATCAACACTTTCAGGCCTTGGGTTGGCCAGAAACAAAAGTGACGATGCGTTTCTGGACAGTTGCTATGATGGCGGCGTTTATTGGAATAATTTTGATGTTAGCTGGAGGCAATGTTTAATGTCTCTTTGGCAGAATATCAAAACCGTCGCTCGTGATGGTGAGTTTAGTGATTTTACGACGATACGTAAACACCGTGCCGATTATATGATAGTAATCTGTATGGTCGTTTTGATGCTCTTAGGTCTTGTGACGATTTATGCAATCGGACCTCAACGCGCTAACATACTTAATAATGCCTATGGCAGTAATTACAGTGATATATATTTTTTCGTAAAGCAGGCGATTAGCTTAGTGTTGTCGATAGGTGCTTTTGTTGTGATGGCATTCTTACCATACAATTTACTTACTAAAAACTCTAGTAAATGGCTGATCATAGCATTTGGAGCTTGTTTGTTACTATTAGTATCTTCACTTTTAGATTTGGGTATTGCTCAAAAAAGCCTAGGCGCAACTAGGTGGTTTAATTTAGGTATTTTTGGTAGTTTGCAACCAGCTGAAATTTTGAAATTTACGATGCTACTTTTTTTGGCTGGGTTTATTGGGAGAAAAGCAAAACAAGGGTTAATCAATGATTTTAAGGCTACACTTCTGCCGGTTGGTATTATCGCCGGTTTAGCGTTGATTTTCGTTGTGATTATCCAAAAGGACTTAGGTACGGGCCTGTCGTTGGCTAGTATAATTTTGGCGATGTTATTCGTAGGTGGTCTAAATTTAAAAAACGGTCTCAAGATAGGAGCGTTGGCTTTATTGGTGGGAACGATTTTGATAGTCTCAGCCCCGCACCGCATCGAACGTGTTATGACATTTTTAAGTGGTGATGATATTAGCTCAAGCGATGACAGCGGCTACCAGATAAAACATGCTAAAATAGCTATCGGTACGGGGGGCTTACTTGGTGTTGGAGTAGGTAATAGTGTACAGGCTACCGGTTATTTACCAGAAGCAATTAACGACTCGGTATTTGCTATTATGGGAGAAACTTTTGGTTTCTTGGGTTTATTGATAATAATTACGATATTTACTACGTTATTATTGCGGTTGCTTAAATTAACATCGTGCTTACCGGATATGCGGCTAAGGCTTTTAGCAGCTGGTGTTTTTGGTTGGTTTGGGGCTCATATTATACTTAATATTGCTTCAATGACAGGAATATTTCCTCTAACTGGTATTACATTGCCCTTGCTTAGCTTTGGCGGTACCAGTATGTTATTTATGACTGCGGCTCTAGGGCTTGCCTTTCAGCTGTCGAAGTATAAGTCTAATCAAAATAATTTAAAGGAGGACCAAGATGAGAATCTTAGCAGTCGGCGGGGGATCGGGCGGACACGTTACGCCAGTCGTAGCGGTTTTACACGAGATTAGAAAGTTACATCCAAAAGCTGAAATTCGCTTTTGGTGTGACACTAAATTTATACTTAAGACTCGAGAGATTGTCGGTGTTTTTGATAGAAAAATAAAAGTGCAGACTGTTTTAGCCGGAAAACTTCGTCGCTATCATCATTTATCTTTTTTTCAACACTTGTTTTGGCCCTCTTTGGTGTTAAAGAATATCGGCGATAGCTTTTTAGTGATACTAGGTTTCTTTCAAAGCCTTTTTAAGCTAATTGTTTGGCGACCAGATGTAGTTTTTGCAAAAGGTGGTTATGTTTGTCTACCGGTTGGACTAGCGGCTCGTGTCTTAAATATACCTCTTGTAATTCATGACTCTGATGCATATCCTGGCTTAACTAACCGCGTTTTGAGTCGTTGGGCAAAAACAATCGCTACTGGCGCGCCGTTAGAAAACTATCCGTATCCAAAATCAAAAACTCATTATGTTGGAGTACCTATATCATCAGAGTTTCATCGATTTTCTGTAAAAGAACAAAAACTAGCCAAAGAACTGTGGGAGGTGTCGAGCTTGAAGCCACTTTTGGTGGTTACAGGAGGGGGTTTGGGTGCAAAACGCATGAACGATGCTGTCGTATCAAAGTTGGATGATTTTATCGATATGGCTTCGGTTATTTTAATCTCGGGAACTGGTCAATATGATGAACTTAACGCTATAACTCCATCAAATAGTAAAGATTTTCAGCTACATCCCTTTGTCTCGAAAAATATGGCAAAGCTACTCGGTGCAGCTGATTTAGTTATCACGCGTGCCGGTGCGACAACTATTTTGGAGCTTGCTTCTCTAGGAAAGCCGGCTATTTTAATTCCTAATGCTAAACTGAGCGGAGGTCATCAACTAAAAAACGCCGCTGTTTATGCTGAAAAAGGTGCCGTATTAATTGTTGACGAGGACGATATGGAAGCTAATCCGCAAGTTTTAGTTGAAGCAGTGAGACAAATATTAAATGATAAAACTGCTGCCGATGAGATGTCGGATAGATTTTTGAAGTTTGCTCGACCCGATGCCGCTAAACACACCGCTAGATTAGTTTTAGATCAGATAAAATAGTCGTATAATATAAGATATGTTCAAAAAAAATAAAAATAAGCCAAGACGCCGCCTATCAGAAAGAAAAGATAATAATACCCTAACTAATAATGGTAGCAACTTTAGGCGTAGTAAGACGTTAACTAGCGGTCGAACTCGTTTGGCTTCTTCGACGTCGCCTCGTAAACAAACCAAAATATCGTCGCGAATCAAGACGCACGATTTAACTACGAAGCGTCGGCGTGCATTCCTGCTGTTTTTAGGTGTAATTGCAGTAATCATTGTTGTTTGGGCGTTGCTTTTTAACTTTGCATCACAACCAATCGTAATTATTTCTAATGACAATACCATAAAAATGGTTGAATCCAAAAAATACGAGAATGTAATTCAAGAATATCTAAATTATCATCCAGTAAGTCGTTTATCTTTTGTTTTGAGTTCGACCGATTTAACTGACTATGTATCTGATAAATTACCAGAAGTAAAAAAGATAACCAAAGCTGGCTCAAACGGCATTGGTGAAGCTAAATTTAATTTAGTTTTGCGCGAGTCATTGGCGGGTTGGAGAATGGACGATAAACAGTATTATGTTGATGAGGATGGCGTACAATTTGAGACTAATTACTTTGCAGAACCAGAGGTACAAATTGTTGACGAGAGTGGTGTGTCGTTTTCGGATTCTTCCTCTGGTGCGATTGCCAGCCGGCGTTTTTTGAGTTTTGTTGGTAGGGTAGTGTCGTTGTCGAAGCAGGCTGGTTATACTGTAGTGAAAGCTATTTTGCCAAACCATACAACTAGACAGCTGAATATAAACTTACAGGGTAGGGGATGTGTCATTAAATTATCAATTGACCGTCCAGCAGGGGAGCAAGTAGAGGATATGGCCACGGCATTAAGATATTTTGACCAACACAATCTAACTCCAGGCTATATTGACGTTAGAGTCAGTGGAAGGGCCTTCTTTCTTTAGTACTCTCTCGCTACTCTATCGATGTTCTATTTTTGTTCATTTTTTAATTTATTAAAAAAATTATATTAAAATACCAAAGCACCTATTTGTCAAATGTTAGTGTAGTAGGGTTGCAGAAAAGAATAGTTCAAATGAAAATAAAACATCAGTTGTGGAAAAGTCAAATCGTTAAAACAACGACTTAGTAACCAACATAACTCATAGTTAGGTTGTAACGATATTAGCTTAGGTAAGAATATAAACATATATAAGATAAAAAGAGACACACAATTAACTGGAGCACAACAAAATACCCCACTACTAGCAATACCTCTTATTTTGATGTAAAAAAGATGATAACTAATACATCTATTTAGAATATATCTAAAGTCGTAAAAGATATATTGTACGACGTAAAGTCTATATTATCTTTATTAACTACTTTACCCTTCCTTGTTGTTATTAGACTGATATTTTTTTGTTAATTTATCGTTTTTGTATTTTTATTTTTGATTTACTACTACTTTTATGTCTCGTTCAATTTTTTGTCATATTTGTTTAAACTTATTGTCTTGGTTAAATAATTATATTTTTTGTAATTTTACGTTTTTAACACATAGACACAGTGTTCTATTTTTGTTCGTTAAATTGTGTCTTAGTGTTTAATCTTAAGAGTACCGTTATCCGTCACAGTAGCTTTTTTATGAGTCACCACTAGAGATTCTTTATCTCCGTTGACGTCGATTGTATTGGTTTTTTTATGCCTAGTGCGTGGACGACGACGCTTTTTAGGGGCGTCAGATATATTATCCTTAACGTTATTTGAGCTTGCTGAAGCCATATTTCCGCTATCTTTTGGTAATTCTGCCTTATGACCTATAGTAGATTGAATGGCTCTCTCAGCGGCCGGTTTGACGACGCTGGGCCATTTTGGTGAGGTGAACTTATTAGGTGTTTTTGGCTGTCTATTGCCGTTATTGTTTGGTGGTACGACTACTTTTATTGCTTCTTCTATCTCTGTTTCAACTTTGGATCGTGGTCGACTGTAACGATTTCTGGTATTTTCAATAATTCTGCCAGTATTATCAACTTGAGGCGTTGGTAGAGTTAAAGTTGAGGCATTAAAGGCTGGAGCTTTTTCGCCATTGATGACCATGTTTATGACAAAGTCGCGATTGTGCATTTGCAACAAGTCTCCAGGTAGGAATTGAGGCTCAAATTGCTTCGACAAGATAGGAGCATCGTCAGCCGAAACGCGGAAGGATACCATAGTACCGACATTTCCAAAGACGGCGTCACGAACTGTTTCGTTCATTTGACTAATATATTGATTTGCGACAGTTAAGTTAAGACCATATTTACGGGCTTCGGATAAAATAGTCGCAAACGAATCGGTTGCAAAGTTTTGAAATTCATCAACATATAAATAAAAAGGTCGTCTATCTTCAATGTGTGGTATGTCGCTGCGGCCCATCGCTGCGAGTTGGATTTTTGTTACTAGGAACGATCCCAATATAGCAGCGTTATCCTCCCCTATTAAACCTTTCGATAGATTAACAATCAAAATTTTACCGTCGTCCATTATTTCACGAATATTGAAGGTCGATTTTGGTTGCCCAATAATATTACGGATAATTGGATTAGCTATAAAAGCACCGACCTTATTAAGTACCGGGGCAACGGCTTCAGTGGCAAATTTATCGTTCCAACTGGCGAATTCACTACGCCAAAAGTTTACTACTACTGCGTCTTGACAATATCCCAGTGTTTCTTCTCGGAATTTTTTGTTAGTTAACATTCTTGGTATATCTAGCATTGTGGTGCTTGGCCTGTCTAATAGCGCTAATATCGTGTAGCGCAAGATATGTTCCATTCTTGGTCCCCAGGAATCTCCGAACATACGTTTTAGAACACCGATAACTTCTGAACAAATGTTGTTCTTTTGATGTTTGTTTTGCTCATTTACCTCCAAGGGGTTAAAACCCATCGGATAAGCCGTGTCGGCTGGATTAAAGTAGATAACGTCATCTAGACGTCCGCCTGGTATAAAACGCATATTATCGATAGCAAAATCACCATGAGGGTCAATGATTGCATAGCCCTGATTGTAGAATATATCACTTAAAGCTAGTAGAGCTAGCATGCCTGTTTTACCTGCGCCGGTTTGACCAATGATATAGACATGGCGTGAACGGTCGCTTCTTAGTAGGCCAAATTGATGATTTACGCCACGAAAATTAGTCATACCAAAAGCGCTAATATTCTCGTCAACGTCTTTATCGCCAGTGATAATAGGCAGTTTACTAGGTGGTTCGGCATTTTTCGTACTAGCCCACACTACATTTGGTGTTTCGACATTTGTATGAGGTAAATGAAAGACGCTCGCTAGTTCCTCGATGTTGAGAATAAATTTATCACCCTTAAAGCGACGAGATTGATAATCTTCGAGAGGTTCTTTTTTGAAACTGCCACCAGTCATTTTAAAACCGTTCAAGTTGGTGCTATTAAATTGCTTAAAAGTACCAACGATAGCTTGCGTATGAAGATGTGCCTCTGATGCATTATCTCCAAGATAGACTACCCGAATTTTTACTTGGTAGCCTAGTTTTGTGATTTTTTTCTCAACTTCAGATATACGTGTTTTATCTCGTTCGGAAATTTCCTTAGTCGCAGTTTTCTGAGAGGCTTCTGGTGGTCTCCACATCGCGAGTAATAATTCGCGAATATATTCTATGATACTGAAATTACCAAATAATTTACCGTTAGAGCCGTTTTTTATTGCTTTTATCCAATTATCAGCGCGTTTATGCCAGTCATCGGCAATAGGCCTAACGAGTATTTGTATCCACATTTCTTGACCGGTCGACTCTAGTTTGGCTAGTGCGCCAGTTATTCCGGCCAGCGGATCTACCTCGAAGTTTTGGAAGGTCTTGATCGGTAGAATCTCTGTGTCAGTAGTCGTAATTTCTGAAGAATAAGTTACGCTATATTTTGATTCGTGGGCAACATAATCTTCATCAGCTTCACGAATTTGTACGGTTGGATATTGTGAATAGATTTGTCCTTCAACGAAGCTTCTAAGATGTTTGGGTACCCACACATAAAATCTAATTTGTCCGTTTACAGAAGCTATTTCAAAACTAACGTGTTCTTGAAACCCTCCGCTGACTTTTAATTCTTCGCGATTGCGTAAAATACCATGTAAGCTAGCAAACAGTTGTTCTGCCGCTAACTCACTTTTATCGTTAGTACGTGGTATCTCGAGAAGTAAGAGGACGCTTTCCGTATTAGGTGCGTCGAAGCTACCTTTAGAATAATTTCGCCAAGTTAAATAAAGTAAAACAGCCACAATTGGTAACCAAATATACCACTGTAGGATAAAACTTAAAACAGATAACATTATGTCCATATTACCTCTTTATTGTGTCATTTTGCCACTGTTTTAGCAAGTCTAACTACTTTCTTGATTGTCAAAAGTGTAAGTGGCTTTGGCAACTCTTTTAAATTGTGGTCGACTTTGTAGATTTAAAATTACAGTTGCCTCTTTGACTTGACGATTTTTCAAAACTTCTTTTATGATCTCGTCACGATGCAAAGGATGATCGGCTTTTTGTAACACATTAGAAATAATATCCGCTACAGTTCCACGACTAAAACCCCAAGACTCAATGGCATAAATACCGCGTCCAACCAGGATAAAACGGGGGTCTTTTATCAGCTCATTATGAATAGCTTGAGTCGTTACATTTCGTTTTTTGAATTCACTTTTTTGAATAGATTTAGCAATTTCCGAAAAATGCAAAGGTTTATTCGCTTGCTCTAAGATAATAAAAATTTTATCTCGAATATTACGCGGGTTAACGCTTGGCCACTCTACTAAGCCCCAAGTGTCGTCGATGTTGGCTAATTTCTTAGATATTCCAGCTAAAGCGCGAATATAGTTTGGATGTTCATATGATAGTTGATCGTCTAATTCTGATATGGTCATTGGCTGTCCACGTTTTTTGATTATAGATATAATCTCATCAACTTCGGTGCGAATCTTTTTTTCGTCGCCATATTCAGCAATACCAACGCTATGATAAAAATTGTCGCTAGCTTCTATTACAGTTAAATTTGGTGCTAACGTGGCAATAAAAGATAACCTTGAACAATCAAGAGGAGGTCGATTTTTACCAAGTAATTGCTTAGTAAGCTTGTCTATTCGTGCGACTCGCCCCATCTCGGCTAGCTCACGTATGATAATCTTTTCGATTCGACCTATACTAGGAATTTTATTTTCGCTAGCGGCTATCTTAGTTTTATTTAGGATAGCTTTTTCAAGCTGACGAACACGTTCACGGGTAACTCCGATTTGTTCACCAATTTGACCTAAAGTTTCAAAATTACCAAACAAACCAAATCGGCGCGTGATTATTTGATATTCACGTCCTTGGGTAATAGCAGACAAAATCTCTTTTGTGCTTGTTTCGAGATTTATACTGCTCTCTGGCTCTTTTTTGGTAATATTTTCCATAAAACCGTCTTCGTCTTTCTTTTTCCACCCGAGAGTTATTAAACTACTATCTAATTATATAACAATATTCATATAATGTCAAATATCTAGTCTTATAGTATATTATATCATAAAATGGACTATTTTTATAAATAATTATTTAGTTTGTTTTTTTGTTCGTTTACGATAAGTTCGAGGTTTTCTGACAGGGGCTTTCGCCAACATCTCTTTAGCTTGATCGTGGGTTATGGATAATGGGTCAATATCCTTGTCTATTTTGACATTTTTCGTGCCATTAGTTACGTATGGACCAAATCTACCTCTTAGAACCTTGATGCCGTCGCCGAAATCTGCTACGTTCTTCTCGCGCTCGGCTTTGAGTTTTTCTTCGTATAATTTTAGTGCCTGTTCAGGTGTGATTGTATATGGATCGAGAGGAGATTTTATACTGGCATACAAACTACCCGCTTGTACATAAGGACCAAACCGACCTATGCTGACTTTTATATCTTGTCCGTCTTTTGTTTGGCCGACAAGTCTAGGTAAAGTAAAGGCCTTTAATGCATCTTCTAACGTAACGTTGTCTAATTTTTTTCCGCTTGGTAAAGGCGCAAACTGAGGTTTGCTGTCGCCATCACTATTGCCTAATTGAAAGAGTGGTCCGAAACGTCCTAGTCGGGCTAAAATAATTTGGCCACTTTTTGGATCAGTACCCAGCTCGCGTGATTTTGCTACTTCTCTGCGATCGATTTTATCCGATTGCTCTACGAGTTTATGAAACGGAACGTAGAACTCATCTAATACGTCATTGCGATTGAGTTTACCACTCGATATCTTATCAAAACCAGTTTCTACGCTAGCTGTGAATTTGTAATTGACTATTTGTTCAAAATGCTTAACCAAAAAGTCGCTCATAACTTCGCCAATTGTGGTCGGAACTAATTTGCCCTTATCCGCTCCTGTTTTTTCTTCATCAGACGAAGTAGTGATTTTTTTGCCATCAAATTTTAGAAGTTTTATTGAGCGAGCTTGCCCTTCACCTTCGCCTTTTTCAACGTAGCCACGCACTTGGACTGTGTTGATAATAGTGGCGTAAGTTGATGGTCGCCCTATGCCTAATTCTTCGAGTTTTTTAACTAAACTTCCCTCTGTGTACCGAGCTGGCGGGCGGGTAAACGATTCGCGTGCTAGAGCGAAATCAAGAGTGAGCTTGTCGTTGACTTGCAATTTAGGAAGATTCGCCAAGTCTTTTTTGCTAGTATTATATACTTTCAAAAATCCATCAAACAAGATAACTTCGCCTTTGGCTATAAAATGTAACTTGTCAACTTGGCCGTCAGATAAATTAGTGTCAATAGTTATAACTGTTTTTTCTAACTTAGCGGGTGACATTTGACTAGCTAAAGTTCGACGACGAATCAGGTCGTATAATTTTTGATCATAGACGTTACCGCTGACTTTTGTGGCTTTTATGTTTGTAGGACGGATTGCCTCATGGGCTTCTTGGGCATTAGCGTTTTTAGTTTTAAAATTGCGCACCAAGCTGTATTCTGGCCCAAGCTCACTTTCGATATAATTTGCGATTGAGGATAAAGCTTGGTTGCTAAGAGTTATAGAGTCGGTACGCATATAGGTAATATTACCAGCCTGGTATAATCTTTGAGCGCTTGACATCGTAGCTTTGGCACTGAAACTTAATCGGCTATTAGCTTCTTGTTGTAGTGTGCTTGTGGTAAAAGGTGCGCCAGGATTGCGCATACCTGGACTTGTCGTTATATCAGATACTGAAAAATTAGCTCCGATTAAGCTTTCGAGAAACTTTTGAGCCGACTGTTCAGTGTCAAACTTTTTGTCTAATTCAGCTTTAACAATATCTTTGCCATGTAAAAATTCAGCTGTAATCTTAAAGGTTGAGGAACCAGCGAAATTTTCTATTTCGCGCTCACGTTCAACTAGTAAACGTACCGCCGGAGACTGGACACGACCAGCTGATTTGCCACCTGGAACTTTACGCCAGACCACTGGACTAAGCTCAAACCCGACTAACCAGTCAAGTGTTTGACGAGCTTGTTGAGCTTTAACTAAATCCATATCTATTGTGCGTGGATTTTCAATTGCTTTTGAAATAGCTTCTTTTGTAATTTCATGGAAAACAATTCGCTTAGTTTTTGCGATATCTAGATTCAAAACTTCACATAAATGCCAAGCAATTGCTTCCCCTTCACGATCTTCATCAGTTGCAAGCCATATGGTGTCTGCATTTTTGACTGCTTTTTTTAGCTTAGAGATAATCTTTGTTTTATCTATGTCTATTTCATAAGTAGTTTTGTAGTTGTCTGAAGGGTCGACCGGCTTTTGATTATCTCGAGATTTTTTGGCAATATTACGAATATGCCCAACACTTGAAAGTACGATAAAATCTTTGCCTAAAAATTTGGCAATAGTCTGGGCTTTGGCTGGTGATTCTACAATAACTAGATTTTTCATAATATATTTACCAAATTAAGCATAACGCTTTATACTACTATGCTCTACTAAGTTTGTAAATACAATTTTATTTTAGTGTCCAAACATTACCTCCTAGTGGACGGATAACGCCATTTAGTTCAAGAGTTGTCATAGCGGTCAGAAACTCACTTATCTCAATGCCAGATTTTATTTGTAGTTCATCGCCGTCTCTTATCCCTGCTTGAATTAGATCGATAATTTTTGATTCAAACTCGTTATTTCCAAGCGGTAAGATTTTTTGTTTTCTAAGCTTGTTTGGCGCAATTACCTCTAGTATATCGTTGCTTTCAGAAACTAAACTAGCTCCTTGTTTAATAAACCCGTTACAACCTGCAGACAATGGACTAGTAATACTGCCTGGCACCGCGAACACTTCTTTTCCCTGTTCAAGAGCGTGCGTCACGGTAGATACTGTACCACTACGGACTGTGGCCTCTGTCACTAATACGCCATCGGATAACCCACTAACTAAGCGATTACGTTGTAAAAATTGAAACCCGTGCGCCTCCTCGTCTGGTCTGTATTCGCTAATAATTACCCCATCATTTTGTAGAATTCTATCGGCCAGCGCCTGATTGCTACGGGGGTAAATTTTCCCCAGCCCGCTACCTATAATGGCTAGTGTTGTTCCTTTTGCATCCAGGGCGGCGCTATGAGCTATGGCGTCCACCCCTAATGCCAGACCACTTATTATAATTACACCTTGGCTAGCTAAGTCGTAAGATAATTTATAAGTAATTTCCCTTCCGTAAGACGTCGGTCGACGAGATCCAACAATCGCTACTACTGGCGTAAGGCGTTTTTTGGGCAAATTACCTATAGAATATAATATTTTCGGCGGTATGGCAATATTATCTAATATCTTAAGAAATTCATTGCTTCGAGGTAGTATTTTGTTGATTTTCATAGTTTTTGTGTTAAAAAGGCTTGACTTAATGACGTTTTTATGCTAATATGGTCGACGATTGGTTGTCCGTATGGACGACCAAACGCACCTTATACCCCTATTCTAACTTATGTTAGGTTATATGCAATGTTTTCTTAAGACGAATTACCCTCCATGCTTAAGGAAGTTTTAATCATTGCATATATCTAACCCCTTTAACCAGCTGGCATCTGCGCCTATCGAGATAGCTTCAGCTTGCCCCCACGGGTGGGTTAAAGGGTAAAATAGCGCCTTCAGTGATGCCCACCCTTGCTGTAGGCGCTTTTTTATTTCTTTAAATCTAAACTGCCAGTTTTTAATTTGTTGCTAGCAAACATTTCGGCCAGTTTTAGACTTGCGGGCAGGATAAACTTTTTGAGGTTGTGTGTTTCAGTGATATTAAATTTTGACAAAACAAATTTTGCATCTTCAATTCGATCGCATTTATGGTTGTGAGTGCCAATACGTATTCGGAAATAGTTTAGGCCAACGTGTTGGTTAATAGATTTAATACCGTTATTTCCCCCATCGCTACCCTTGTCACGAACGCGGATTTTACCAAAAGGCAAAGCTATATCGTCATGAATCACTAATAAATCTTTGGCTGGATTCAATTTATAGTAACTGATAATTGATTTAGCAGAGCTACCGGTAGAGTTGTAGTAAGTATTAGGTTTTACTAGCACGACTTTTTCACCAGCTAGCTCAATATGAGTGGTGTTGGCTTGAAATTTAGCGTCGTTTGACCACCGGGCTTGATGCTGTTCGGCTAGGGCATCGAGGACCATAAAGCCAACGTTATGGCGTGTTTTAGAGTGTTTTTTATCTGGATTTCCTTGAGCAAAAATAATTTTCATA
>CAYXMZ010000011.1:0-17855 GCA_964466345.1 uncultured Saccharimonas sp. (SeqCode) | reverse complement strand
TAGTGGTTATCACGCCTCCCTGTCACGGAGGAGATCGCCGGTTCAAGTCCGGTCGAGCCCGCCATAAAACACCTCGTGTGTTTTATTTTTATAATATCTATTTAAAAATTCTCTTTTATATTCAAAAAAAGTATTATCAATTATGCTCTTTCTTATTCTTTCTACGGTATTAACGACAAAATACTCATTATGAATGCTAGCCAAGCTAAACCCTAATAGCTCTCCCGCTCTAAATAAATGACTTAGGTAAGCTTTTGTGTAGTGTTGACACGTATAACACCCGCATTCCTTATCTATCGGTGTAAAATCAGTCTTATATTGACTATTTTTGATATTAATACGACCGTCGTAAGTGAATAGTGCACCGTTGCGAGCTTGTCTTGTTGGCGCCACACAATCAAAAGTGTCTATACCGTATTCAACGCCCAAGAATAAGTCAGCCGGTTGCGAACCCATGCCTAGCAAATGACGTGGTTTATCGTCCGGCAACGTTTCGTTAATCCAATAAACTGTTTCTGGAATTTCCTGTGGCTCAAAAACACCGCCTATACCATATCCGTCAAAATCAAGATTACCTAAAAATTGGGCACTCTGACGACGTAAAGTTTCCTCTCGCGCCCCCTGGACAACTCCGTAAAGAGCTTGTTCTAGCTCCCCTTTTAGTCGATGTTTTTTATTTAACTCTATGTGCCGAGACAAGCAACGTTCGGCCCAAAGATGAGTACGGTTCATAGCTTTTTCAACATATTCATATCCGGCTAAAGGCGAAGTTAATTCGTCAAAACACATATGGATATCAGCTCCGATTAAGTGTTGGATTTCCATGGACCTTTCGGGAGTAATAAACATTTTACTTCCATCAAGATGAGACTTAAAATGGACGCCTTTGTCTGTAACTTTTATAAGCTGTCTTTTTAATCCCGTTCTACCGTCAACGCTACCATCTTTACCTTGGGTTACAGCTACTAAACCCTTGTCATAAGCCACACCTAGTGAAAAAATCTGGAATCCACCGCTATCGGTGAAAATTGGCTTATTCCAGTTCATAAACCGATGGATACCTCCACTTTGATTAATTATTTCCACACCAGGACGCAACATTAAGTGATATGAATTAGCTAAAACCGCACTACCACCTAATGCTTCGACCTGTTCTGGCGACAAAGTACGAACCGTAGCGTTGGTTCCTCCTACTATGAAAGCCGGGGTGTTAATACAACCGTGTGGTGTATTTATAACTCCAGTGCGAGCAAGAGTGCCATCAAGTCTATTTTTTATTTCAAAATTAAAGATTTTTATCATGGTCTTATCTTACACTATTAACATAGAATCGCCATAACTCAAAAACTTATAACCACAGTCGATAGCATGTTGATAAGCTGGCATTAATTTATCCCAACCAGCAAATGCAGCCGCCAACATCAAAACTGTACTCTTCGGAGCATGATAGTTCGTTAATAGATTATCTACAACTTCAAACTGATAACCTGGATAAATAAAAATATCGGCTTCTCCCTTTATTTCTTTTGGTGGATTTTGTAAAATTTGGATTTTATTATATTCAAGCGTTCTAGCAACGGTCGTACCTAAAGCAAAGACTTTTTTATGCTCAACCTTTGCCTTTTGAATTGTTTTAATCGTTGTTTCTGGCACAACAAAATATTCTTCGTGCATCTTGTGTTGCTCTACTTTATCAACACGAATTGGTAAAAACGTACCTAAACCAACGTGCAAAGTAATATTTTCTATAATCACGCCTTTATCACGTAATTTATTTAAAATTTCATTGGTCATATTCAGACTAGCCGTAGGAGCAGCGACCGAACCAATAGATTTAGCCCAAATAGTTTGATATCTTTTGACGTCGTCAGGCACAACGGAACGCCGCAGATAAGGCGGTAACGGAACTTCTCCGAATTTTTTTGTTAGTTCTAATAAATCCCTGTCGCTTTTGATAAGCGCCACGCCACCACCCAGTAACTCCTCTACCATTAATTCTATCTTACCGACTCGTAGATTATCACCGACACTCAATTTACCTCGATATAATGCACGGTGTCTAAACCAATTATCGTCGTATTGATGTTTTTCTAAAATAATTAGTTCACGTTTTGCTCCATCACTACGTTCTACTCGAAGACGCGCTTTAAAAACCTCGGTGTCATTTATAACTAAAACGTCACCCTCGTTGAAAAAATCTACCATATCGAAATATTTTTTATCAACCAAAGTACCTTTTTTACGATCTAACACCAAAAGTCTAGAACAACCTCTAACTTCAGTCGGATATTTGGCAATACAAGATTCCGGCAGTTCATAATCATAATAAGACAATTTCATAAGTATTAAGAAATTTTAAGGTTAATATATATCTTAACCTTATCAGATTTTTTGATATTATTAAATTTATCTGAGAATACGCTTAAAGGCACCCTGACATATTCATAACTCACTTTTTCTTCATTGGCATCAAGAAGTCTGATAATATAATATCCCCTACCGTTATTAGATTGTATAACGGAAGAAACTTCCCCCTTATTGAGTTTGCTAGCTACTAAAGACAAACCTCCGTCTTGGTTTGTTTTTGGCACCCAACCAGAACTACCGTAAGACACGTTAGAGCCAATTTGACTAACAACGTCGTTGAAATTAACTACGGAATTTTTAGTTATAACATCGGATACTTTTTTGATAACATCGTTAGCAGGTGTATCAATTTCATATGATATTTTTTGTCGCAAAAGTTTCTTCTTCATCACATATCTATAATCGAACGAAGTCCAATTGTAATAATCTAAAATGACTGAATTATAAGTTTGGCTAGAAATCTCGCCATCGCTGGTTTGGCGTTGTTCATTTAAAAAATTCTCCAGCTCTTCATCGCTAACAATAATGTTAGACTCATCTGCTAATTTTGTCGCATAAGCGTCTGCCAAAGCATCTTCGATAGATTGCTGTTTTATATGTTCCATCTGGCGTTTTCCGTCTTCGGTCTGAAAGTTTACTCGTTCTTTCTGTTCAAGATAATATATAGAACTACGATATTTCATTAAATAGTCACTGTACAAAACTGTTTGGCCATCAATCGTAGCAACCGGTAAAGGCAGCACTTTAGTAATTCGATAAATAAATTCACTACTGTTTTGCTGAGGATATAATTGCCACCAACCAATAATCGTAGTTATCATTAAAGCAACAAAAGCAATAATAATTGTATTAAAAACCAATCTGTGACGCTCGTATTGTAGCGGATATTTAAAACGACGACCCTCAGCTAACACTTGCCTACGGTGTTCTTCCATTGTCTCAGCCGTCATTTTATTAGACGTGCCTGATGCTTTCGACTCTCGTTTTAATTTATTTATCAACTTCTTCATAATATCCTTTTTTATTAGACGTACAATCCATTAAGTCTTGCAAACGATTGTAAACTTTTGCAGGATGTTTAACTTTATTAACGACTAAGTCGCCGGCCAACGTTTGAATAATAATATTACCAAGACCCAAAATAGAGCCTGTAAATCCTCGTATATTATAGCTAATATTTTCAATCTTGGACAGCGACAAATCTACAACCTCGCTACCGAAAAAACTTTTTTGGTTAATATATCTAATGCGCTGGTTCGTTACTATAAAAAACGTAAAATACCATATAAAAATATAATATAGCAGTATAACTAGCCCAATAACTCCAATAATGACCGATATTAAAAACAGCACACTATTACCCGACTGCCATATTAGATGAGGCATCAAAGCTATACCAATAGCGACTAAAAACAAAAAAACCCCCTTACGAATAGTGACTAAACTGCGCCTAAACACAAATAAAGTCTTTTCGCCCTCGCGTTGCCCGTCAAACTCGATAATATGTTTTTTATTAACTTCCTTCATGAGATTACACTTGGTATCCCCACTACGATTCGAACGTAGATCTATTCCTTAGGACGGAAGTGCTCTATCCATTGAGCTATGGGGACTCAAAAACCTTCCTACACTACCATTGTAACTTATTTTTTGCTACTTTTCTTGGTAGAAGTATTCTTTTCCGGAGTACGACCGCGCACCACCGAACCTTGCGAGATATCATAGTCATCGTAAATTTCATCTTCACTAAACCACAATTTAATTTCTTTCTCGGCCTCCTCTTCGTTACCTGAAGCATGCACAATATTAGGTAAAGTCCTACCGTTTGGGTTGCTATAGGCTCGAGTTATATGAGTATAGTCTCCTCTTATGGTGCCTGGGGCAGATTCTTTTGGATCCGTAGTGCCTACAAGTTTACGTACATAAGACACTGCCTCAATACCCTCAAGTATCATAGCCACAACTGGTGCCTCGGTCATTTGACACAAAACAACGTCGTAAACTTCCTGACCCCAGCGACTTATAAGACTACTTATCTCCTCGTAATGTTTATGGAAATGCTCTTCGTCAGGCTCAACCATTTTAATTGCTATAATTTTTAATCCAGCGCGCTCAAAACGGGTAATAATTTCTCCAATCAGACCACGTTGTACGGTATCTGGTTTTATGACGACTAAAGTTCTTTCAATGTCTATCATATTAGCTCCAATTTTTTAAATTTAAAACTAATTATACCACTGTTTAACATGGAATAAACCTGTTTTTTGCGTTATGCTAATATTATGTATATCTCAGATTTATTAGCCGACTATATGGAATACATAGAAGTTGAACGCGGAAGGTCTCTTAAGACGGTTGAAAATTATAGTTTATATATCAACCGTTTGATTGAATTTGCTGGTGATATCGATGTTAGCAAAATAGATGCCGAACTTCTTCGAAAATATAGACTGTGGCTCAATCGCTATAAAGATGATCGTGGTCAAAATCTTGCAAAAATAACACAAGCATACCATTTAATAGCCCTGAGAGGATTTTTAGCTTATTTATCAAAACGTGATATTAGAAGCTTGGCACCAGACAAAGTAGAGCTTCCAAAAGTATCACGTAAACAAGTAACTTTTTTAAATTACGATGAAATTGAACAATTGTTATCTCAAATAGACTCTCCTACCGAACAAAGCTTGAGGGACAAAGCGATTGTTGAGTTACTTTTTTCGAGTGGGTTACGTGTCTCGGAACTTATCAACCTAAATCGTGATCATATAAACCTAAATAAAAGGGAGTTTACCGTCAGAGGTAAGGGCAACAAAGATCGCCCAGTCTTCATTAGTCAAACCGCCACCAAAGCAGTTTCTGATTACATAAAAACTCGTAAAGATAATCTAGTTCCTCTATTTATTAGTTATAGCCGCAACTCTAAGACTCCAAATTTAGCCGGAGACTTTAGACGACTAACCGCCCGTAGTGTTGAAAGAATGGTTACAAAATATGCTCGCCTAGCTGGGATTACTAAACATGTTACACCCCACACTATGCGTCATAGCTTTGCTACTGACCTGTTAATTAACGGAGCTGACATCAGAAGTGTTCAAGCTATGCTGGGTCATAGTAATATAGGAACTACTCAAATTTATACTCACGTAACTGACAAACATCTCAAGGAAATGTACGATAAATTCCATAGTGATAGAGATAATGATCGTTGAATAAATTATTTATTCAATTTTACAGTTCGAGCTGTAATAATCTGTTGCAACAAAGAAGTTTTTACAAAAATTATTAGTCTCTACAGCGGCATTAGGGTATATAAAATCTTCAGATGCTATCTCTACCCTAGCGCTAACACGTCTGAATAAACTGCTCGCCCTGCCAGTTGAGTCTACTTCAGGCTGAACAGCTTTGAATTTAGTTAAACTTGAACCATTATATAAACTAACGCTATAGTGAGTAGTATTGTAAAAACTAGTCAATCTCAAATATGCGGTCCCTTCTTCTGAACGACTTAAGCTAATATTAACTTTACAAGCGTAACCGCCAGCTAATATATTTTTTAAGCAAACAACTCTAGTTGGCGATTTTACTAAAGGACGTGGCGAGTCTGTCGCAAAGGATGCTTCGCTAACATTATTGGTTCCTTCTATTGGATAGAATAGTAAAGAAGATGAAATACCTCCATTTTCGCTAGACCCTCTATCAAAATCGCTCAGACTAAAAGACTCACTGGTCTGCACGATTTGCGCTCGCATAACTGATGGAGTTGTTTGTTTCCATGTAGCATAAAAGGGTTGAAAGGTTGAAAGGCTAGAAATCGGCAAATCTAAATTACTCACTATCCCAGCATCTTCCGACGTAAACCATTGAATTTGTATTTTATTAAAGATTCCTTCGGTTCTTAACGGAATTATTTTTGACTCATCCTTTGCCAATACGCCTAAATAATCTGGCGTATTAAGACTAATTTTAACGCAGGAGTATGCCTGGGCTGCATTGCTATCGATTAAAACCTCTTCGTTCGTCTCCTGGGCAACGCCAAGAGTTTTCATAGCTTCGTTACAGGTTTTTGAATTTATAATGTTATCAATATCATCACAACCTTCAATAGACTTACCACTCTTACAATCATAGTATTTTGCTATTGCACGTTTCGCGTCCTCAACTCCGGCCTGCGCTGAATCGTAAGCACTTTGAGAAAGATCGGCCGATGTCGCTTCTTGTTGTCCAATTACCATAATTCTAACAAAACCAACTGTAACCACGGTTATTAGTAACGTGGCAAACACAACCACAAATAGCGACACTGCCCCATCTTTTATCTTATTGAGTTTTTTCATATTAGTTTATCGCTCCCCCCCTTATGACTATGTCAAAGCTATTTATATAACAATATGACAAATCGGCGCCTATCTGATCCGGTGTTTTACAAGTAGCGTTGGTTATTGCCTCTTGATCGTCAGTACCAAGTCTAAAGTGAATAGCGTACAAATTTTGGCCAGTTAGTTCATTTTTTGTTGGTTTAACACTAAGTTCATAAAGCGCTAAATCTAAATCACTACTACCTAGCAATTCAGTTGAGATGTTTTTTGGTGGCTCAGCAGTAGTGTCGCTACAGTAATTATTGTTAGCATCAGGTATTTTAACGAATCTTATCACATCACTTTGATTATCGCTATACACATTGTTTCCTCGTAAAGCAGATTCATTAATAGCTTCAGCATAATTCCAAATATATGTATATTTACCCGTACATAGCCTGCCACCGTTTTTATTGTTTTCACCACCAATATATGTAAAGTTGTCAGATGAAGAACTAGAAATCTCACGAGTCAAATCGTTAGTTATTTTAGAAGCAGCTTCATCAACCGATTTTAGCAACAATCCACGATTATATATTTTAGATACTTGGATAACAGTAGCCGCTACTAAAATAAGGAGTGCCGACACGAAGCCCATTGCCAACATCAACTCTACAATCGTGAATCCGTGCTTTTTAGTTACGTGGTTCATAAAGCCTCACTACTGTATCTAATTTTATTGATACCGAATTACCAGGGTCTTCCCAACAAGCACGAATATAAAAATCGAGGTAACCGTCACCATTCTTTTTTTCAATCCACAAACCCTCGCTAGTACCATCGATTGTTCTTGCAAAAACCTCAGCCGGACTAAACTTAATGCTATCTAATTTCACAAACGTAGCATTACTTGTATTCAATATAAAACTATTGGCTGGCAGATCAGGACAAGCTCCATCTTTTAAATCAAAAGAAGTAACTATAGTATTGTTGTCAATCTGTTTACTTATTTTATTCCATTCACCTGCCAACCCGCTATAGTTAGCCCCAACACCTTTATATTCCGCAATATAGGATGCATTTAAAAAACGTAACGTTTCGGCTTGAGCATTCATTGATTGACGAACTTGATTTATTTCTAGAGATCGCTGGGCAGTAGCGCTACCTTGATTCATCACCGCTAAACCCCCTACCACGGTAAGACTAAAAATAGAGATGGCAAGAATCACCTCAACAATCGTATCTCCTCGCTTGTTATTTCTTAAGACGGACATTCGCTATTGTCCCCTAACATTACAACTCCGTCAGCACCATTAGCATTAGCCTTTATATTTATAGCCATTTTATTACCAGTAAATAAACCGTTTGAGTCAACGCATAATTTTATATCTTGAATATTATCTTCTATAATTAAATTTTTTATATTCCCATCTACTTCACCTGCTTTAACAAAAGTTCTTACTATACCACTCGTTGGCGACCTTAAAATCAATATCGAAAAATTATTAGATAAATCGTTTTCACTACTAACAGCTGATACGCTCGCTCCCCACTCTAGTGAATAATATTCATTAACATTCGGTGAGACAATAAAAGAATAAAGTTTAAAAGCTTCTATGTCGGTCGGAGTACTTAAGATCGTACTTTCGTCGTCATTAGAAAAGGCTATGACATCACTATAAGACAATTTAGTTCCATCCGTAGAATTAATATATTGTCCCATTAATACACAGTCGCTTTTACCCAACGCAGATTTACCACTGTCCCGTAACGCCACAACCGATTCATTATTAGTACACTCTAGGTTTTCACCACTATTATTGACGCTAATAACGTCAGAGTAAACTTTTTTTATTTTAGTCTGTAAAGACCTAATACTATCATGATAACGTTGCACATTAATAGACGCACTAGTCCCAACCAAAATACCGGCTATTAAAACACCAGTAATAGCTAAAAAAAGCATAGTTTCTACGATTGTAAAACCAAACTTTAATTTCTTCATTCCTCTTGTATTATAGCATAAGCTAGATAAGTCCGTATAGAATTGTAGCCATAATCCGACCACCAAACAGACCAGCAATCCAAAATCCAAGTATCATAAATGGAGCAAACGGAACTCGCGACGTTCGCTTAAGTTTACCGCTCACCATACCAGGTATAACTACTAGACACCCTACCAGATTGGCCGCGAACAATGCCACATAGGCAGTTTGCCAATCTGATAACACTAATGCCAAACCTAAACCTAAAATAATATCACCTGCTCCAATCCACTTTTTGTGCGACAGGTAATAAATCATGAAATAAAGACCACTCAATAAAGCAACCGCCAACATAATACTGCTAATAGTGGCTATTTTGTCTCCAGAGACCATAACTGTAATAATAGCGTTTATAATACCCAAAATAACAACTAGATAACTAGGGTACGAAGGTAAAAGAGACCATTTCAAATCATAAATAAACTGGACAGCCAATATTATACCCGCTAGTAGCCAAATTATAAATTTTGTAATCTCAATTCCATTGTCTAGAGTACTTGGCCAGAAAACATAGGACGATACAAAAAATATAGCTAAAAATAACTCTGCCAACGGCTCCACAGAACCAATCGGTTTATGACACTGACGACATTTTCCGCGAAGAACCAACCAACTTATCAAAGGTATCATGTCATACCATTTGAGCTTACTCTCACAACTCAGGCAACGTGAATAATCTTTTAAAATTGGTGTTTTAGCTAATGAACTTAACTTGGTATACTCCAGTTTTACTTTATTTTTTTCGCTGTATAGCTCACGAGCCCGTAGGCGCCAGGCAGTTGCGCAGGCAAAACTACCAAAAACTAATCCACAAACACCTAATATAACATTAATAAGTATAGAAAAACTATTCATATGAATATAATAGCAACACTAGGTCAAAAAATAAACCCCGCTTATGTTTTTCAAGCGGGGTTTATATAATCAAGTTTACTTTTTAAACATTTTCGCAATAAATTCCACCATTTTCTAGATAGATACGTAAAGCAATACGTCTACTACCAGCTTTTTCGACAGCTCCATTTTCACTACAAATATAGCCAACCGAATAATATATTACATTCTGGTTGTTGTCATAATTAAACGCACCTTTAAGCAAAGTATCGTTAGAACTAAAGACATAAGATTCAGCACCGCTATCTGTTCCACCAGCACCAGACGGATCAATGAAACTATCCTTCTCTATCATTAGGTAGCTTCCTTTAAACAAGTCCCAGTCACTTTGAGTTCTAGGTATTCTTCCATTATTTGATGATGAATAATTCGTAACTGCAGTTACGACCCGGCTGACGTCGTTTTTGCGCTGAGTGTCTCGCTGACTTCGTTGTAACGCCGGCCACGCAACAAACACCATCATAAATATCAAACCAGCAATTGCCAAAACTAACACAACCTCAATAATTGTGAACCCTTTTTTATTCTGTTCTTTTTTGGTACCCATATTTTCCCTTTCTATAATACCCTTAAGCTTATACTACTCTAACTTTAAAACGTTGTCTAGACAGCGAGATTATTAACTAAACTGTAGATTGGTAGCAATACGGCCGCAATCATACTTCCCGCTACCAAAGCTAATACTACCATCAAAATAGGCTCAATAGAAGTAGATATTGTGTTAATTTGTTCATCAAGTTCATCTTCGTATACCTGAGCGGCTTTACCTAACATTTCATCTATCTTACCGGATTGTTCACCAATCTTTATCATCTGTGGAATCAGCGGTAAAACGTAAGATTCTGATCTTAACGCTTCAGACAAAGCCTTGCCTCCTTTTACCTTATCTGCTGAACGTTGAACACTTTTTTCAACTAACGTGTTGTTAATAGCTTTTGACGTAAGTTTTAGCATATCGAGCATAGTGATGCCGGTACCTAACAATGTTTCGCCTGTTCGAGCAAATCGTGCCATATAAAGCTTTTGTAGAAGTTTTCCTACTATTGGTGTGTTAAGTTTTAAGGTATCTTTAAGCTTAATACCAGCTTCTGTCTTAAGATATTGAACCAAAAAATATGCCCCAAATGCTATTGCAATAAACATCAACCACCAAAAATTCGTCAAAAAGTCAGCAATACCAACCATTATCTGAGTAATAAACGGCAAGGTTCGATGTAAATCAACGTAAAGCTTCTCAACTTGAGGTACGACCGTGAATAACATAAACGCCATTACTGCAAAAATCACTACCAGAACGATTATCGGATACGTAAAGGCGCCTTTAATTTTTCTCATCACAACTGCATCTTTTTCTTGTTGATTTGCTATGCGTTGCAAAGATTCATCTAAAGTACCTGACATCTCTCCTGCTCCAATTAAAGCAAGGAATATAGCATCGAACACCTCAGGATATTTTGCGAAAGACTTAGCGAGCGTTTTACCTCCTTCAACCGATAATGTAATATCTTGAGCAATGGTTTGAAGTTTTTTGTTTTGAGTTTGCTCTGCTACAGTGCG
The DNA here is from genome assembly GCA_964466345.1 of uncultured Saccharimonas sp. (SeqCode). GTDB lineage: Bacteria > Patescibacteriota > Saccharimonadia > Saccharimonadales > Saccharimonadaceae > UBA1547. The sequence goes on along the minus strand of CAYXMZ010000011.1, from coordinate 6,697 downwards.
CAAGCTTTGAGCCATCGGTAGACCAGCTCCAATCAGAGTTGAAAGCTGACGAGTAAAAACTATTCGATCTTTAATAGTAATACGACCAGTGATACGACTTAGAAAATCTGTTTTATCAACATATTCTTTAATATCTAGTGGAGTTAATCCCTGATCTATCAAAAGACGCGCAGCTTCGCTTTCAGATTCAGCTTGAACGGTTGCTTTAGTTATCTTGTTATTACTTTGATCACGAGCTTCGTAGAAGAATTTTTTCATTCATTATCCTCTCATCAGTCTCTCAAATTCAACTAAATCAACAGCTACCGCATAAGCGTTATCGTAAGTTACGGTTCCATTTTGGACCAATCCTACTAAAGTTCGATCCATAGTTTGCATACCTTGATCGGCACCGGTTTGAATAACGGCATCAAGTTGATGTGATTTTCCTTCACGAATAATATTACGCACAGCTGGATTAGTTATTAAGATTTCGGCAGCCGCTGCCCTACCGCCACCAATTGCTGGAATAAGCCTTTGCGAACAAATAGCCATTAATATATTTGCTAGCTGAGCTCTTACTTGAGGTTGCTGGTGAGGTGGAAAGACGTCGATCATACGATCGATCGATTGCGATGCACTGTTGGTGTGTAGGGTTGCAAAAACTAAATGCCCTGTTTCAGCTATAGTAATAGCTGCACTTATTGTCTCTAGGTCACGCATTTCACCAATCAATACCACATCTGGATCTTGACGCAAACTCGAACGTAAAGCCGCGCTAAAACTATAAGTATCATAGTGAACTTCACGCTGAACTACGGCTGATTTTTTTGAGCGATAAGTAAACTCAATAGGGTCCTCAATAGTAACGATATGCACCGCACGTTCGCTATTGATTTTGTCAACTAAAGCCGCCAAGGTAGTTGATTTACCACTTCCGGTTGGCCCGGTAATAAGAACTAACCCTCTAGGATAATCGGCGAAATTCATTACTACGTTGGGTAATCCTAGCTCAGAAATAGTTTTTATTTCATTCGGAATCAGACGTAGTGCTGCGGCTAAATTACCACGCTCATGAAATGCGTTTACACGAAATCTACCTAATGTTCCAAAAGCAAAACTAAAATCAAATTCTTTATCTTTGAGCAATATTTGACGTTGATCCTCGTCAAGAATAGCAAAAATTAATCTCTCAATAGATTGCTCGTCTAACGCATCATAGCCCATTATTGCGGTTAAAGTACCGTCAACCCTTAGTGTAGGTGGTAAACCAACTTGTAGATGCAAGTCAGACGCTTTTCGCCGAACCACTTCTTCTAATAAAACCTCTATTTTAACTTCTTGATTATTCATATATTACCCTCTTTTATGCCATATCTGAAGTCACCCTATTGACTTCTTCTATTGTCGTAACACCGCTCAAGACTTTTAGATAGCCGTCTTGGCGTAGGGTTACCATCCCCTCTCGTTGTGCCTCACGCTGTATTTCTGATGTCGTGGCACGAGCTACAATTAGCCTTTGAATTGATTCGGTAACGTCCATTACCTCATACAAACCAGTTCTTCCACTATAGCCGTTCGGAGCTGGATCCTGCGGAGTATCAATCCCCTTCACTAAAGTATAAGCGCTTTGACCCGCCAGAGGCAAGTCTTTATAGCCTAAATCTTGTGAAATTTTTGTAATATCAGCGGTAGTTTTTGGCAATAAATGTCCGATTGTTGCTAGAATATTCTGCGTTTCGATTGGACTAGACTGATAAGCTTCCCTTCTAGGAGCCACACGGCGTACGAGACGCTGACCAATAATAGTATTGACCGTACTGGCTATCAAAAAAGGCTCAACCCCCATATCAAGTAACCGAGGCAACACACCAGACGCATTATTGGTGTGTAAAGTGCTAAAAACTAAGTGCCCTGTCAAAGCTGCCTGTACTGCTAAATTGGCCGTCTCAGAATCACGAATTTCACCGACCATCACCACGTCAGGATCTTGACGCAGAATCGACCTAAGACCATTGGCGAATGTCAGTCCAACATCGGGATTAACTTGAATTTGATTTACCCCCTCAATTTTATACTCTACTGGGTCCTCCAGGGTCACGATGTTTACATCGTTATTTTTTATTTCCTTTATTAGAGCATACAAACTAGTGGTTTTACCGCTACCAGTCGGGCCAGAAGTAAGCACCATTCCGTTCGGTCGATGAATACCTTTTTGTATAGCTCGTAAGGCACGTCCAGCATATCCCATTTCCATTAAATCAAAAGAAGTTCCCGATTTATCAAGAATACGTATTACAACCTGTTCTCCCCATATAACAGGGCTTATTGCTATACGTAAATCAATCTCTCTAGAACCTATGTTTACCGTGAATTGTCCATCCTGAGGAGTGCGATGTTCGTCTATTTTAAGATTGGATAAAATTTTTATCCTACTAACCATCGCCGGTTCAATACTTTTTGGCAATTGCATAATTTCACGCAACATTCCATCGATTCGACAGCGAATTTTTAGTGTTTTTTCTAAAGGTTCTATATGTATATCGCTGGCGCGCGATTTCATGGCGTATTCTAAAATAGTACTAAGAGCTTTACTAATCGGTGAATCTTGAACAATAGTTTTGACTTCACGACTAATTTCTTGCTTAGCCTCAGCTTGGCTAGCCTCTGCTGCCTCTCCAACACTAGAAAGATCTGTTTTGTATTGATCAAGAATACGATGTACGCCCTGTTCTGAGGCCATAAAAACCTTTAAAGGACGTCCTATCATATTCGATAAATAATCTACTGCCTGTACATTATTTGCATCAATCATTGCCACCGCAAGACGATTTTGTACCTCAGCTAAAGGTACGGCCATAAAACGCTCCGCTGTATCTTTTGGGAGTAGTCCTAGTATCTTTTGGTCTATGATGCTAGTCATTAGATTTACATAAGGTACGCCAGAAATTTGCGCAATCGCATGAACTAACATTTCATCGTCAACCACTTTTTCCTCGGTTAACACGGCCATCAGAGGTTTTTTAGTTTTTGCAGAAGTATCGCGTGCCATATCTAATGCAGCGGAACTAACCAAACCTTCGTCAACCAAAAGTTCCGCTAATTTTTTTTGCATCTCTGTCGTCAGTAGAGCCACTTTTTGACCTCCTGTTTTAAGATGCTTCTTTGTTTATTTCTACTTGAACTGTAGGATTAATAGCATCTTTATTAAAAATCTTAGAATTAGGCTCAACAATGTTAGAGTTAATTCGCTCGATAGTTTTAATCGTAACTTTTGCGTTATAGGTCTCACCAAAAATTAAACGACCCAACAAAAACGCAGCAATAATACTAACGGTGGCGATAAAAATAATCATTGCTATGTCTGTTTTCTTCATTGCTTTATAACCTTATCTGTTAATTGCAAAACTTTGGCTGGTTCATAAAACGCCCTTGCCTCGACTGTCATTATTTCTTGGTTATTACCTTGACCTTCTATAGTAAGCGAGATTATGTCAATGGTTCGAATAGATTTCTCTAGATTAACTAGCGCTTGTTTAAGCGTTGCGTCACTTCCCGCAACTGTAAAGGTGAACGTGATTGAATTCTCCGTATTAGATAGTTCACTAGTTGCACTACTGGTACCAGATGAATCTAATGTTTCAACGCCCACTACCGGATTAACCCTCAATGAATTTATAGTCAAACCAGCAATTCCACCAAGTAATTTATTTTGAAGCGACGCACCTAATGCTAATGAGTTAGCCTCACCCGGTAAAGCATCTAGAACAACTTGAAGAGTCTCGTCGCCAGGATTCGCTTTTGCGCTAATTAACGCTGAATTAGCATCTAAGGCTCTTACTTTATCTTCAAGATCGCCGATAATTGCGTTGTTCGATTGTAAATTAGAAACAGTCTGGTTTTTTGCTTGTAAAACCTTTTCGTTAAACAAAATCATCTGAACCAAAAATATACAAGCAACTAACGCAAAACCAACTACTACAGAGCATCCTGCCACCCATAAGAACATCTTACTGTTTTCTTTATCGATTTGAGCGCGTTTGCGTATTCCAGCACCTGGTAATGATTTACCTGCCATTATAGATTACTCCCTTCATCTATATCGTCAGCTCTAACTGCAAAAATAGCTGTTGGTACTCCTAGATAAGAATCTGTTACATTACCGCTAGCTCCTATTACAACAGCAACATTATCAGACGCTGGAGCAAATAATTCTTCGGCATAAGTAAAGCTAATAGTAAATCGCAAGACTTTATTACCAGACGCATCCTCGCCGTAACTCGTATTACTGGTGTTTATATCGGAAGCTAACTCAACTTCTTGTTGATTTTTGTCAACATCAACAAACTTTACTTTAGCGTTTTGAATGGTTTTTCTGAATACCTCTAATGCAGCATAGCTATTTTGGGCTTGGCCTTCTATAGTAACGGTTTTGGTGATAGCATCAACGCCAAGATGAGATACTTGAATTTGGTTGGGCGAAGGTGGAATAATAGCACTTAACATATCAAATAAACGTGAATTCATTTTTTTATCATCATTAAGTGTTGAAATTTTTGATAACTGATTTTGGATAGTCATAACTTTAGATATATCTTCTACCTTTTCTAGTTTGGCATATTCAGTTTTTATAGAGTTATCAGCAAGAACCCCACGTACCGTTTGGACGCCAAAGGTATAAATACATAATACTACGACCAAACCAATAGAGGCCACACAGATAATAATTGATAACATTACCACCTTTGCACGAGTTCGACGTGCTTTTATAAACTCAAGCTTGACATCTGGTATTAGGTTAACTTCAATCATCGGTTATTTCTCCGTTGTGCTAAACCAATAACGGTTGCAAACTCTGACGCTATCGCACTAAGTTGTTGCTGATCAGACTGTGATACGCGCACCCTCTGCCAGGGATTGGATACGTCTGATTTTATATTAGTCTTAGCTGTAATATATTCACCAAATCGTGGCACTACAGACGAAAAGCCAGACAACAATATGCCACTAACTGGCGTTTCTGGGTACCTACTCTGGAAAAACTTAACAGATTTAACTAGTTCGGAAGCAAAGTTATCGAGAGTACTCTCAATAGCTCTATATACTTGGCCTTCTAGTCTGTCCGGCGCTAAACCAAATTTTATAATAAACTGACGCGCTTGATCATCTTGGATGTTAAGGTTTTGGACCGCTGCTTTAATAAGCGAAGTCAGTCCCACCGGTATAGTACGAACTAACCTTGGATTACCGTCAAAAGTTATCGCTAAGTCCGTCGAAAGTTCACCCACATCGATAATCATCCTCGCATCCTTCACATCACTCGGTAAGAGGGAGCGAATCATCGCTATTGGATCTGGCTCAGCCGCAATAACATTAAAGCCTAGACTTTCTATAAACTCCAACCTGCTTTCAGCGTAATTTTTTGCAGTACTAGTTAACAAAACCTCTTGTTGAGTAGCGTTGTGTAAAGATTGACCTAGCAGAGCCCAGTCAACTTTAGCATCATTGATAGGCATTGGTATGTATTGATCCATCTGATACTTAATAGTATTGATTAATTCGGCCTCAGGCATAATAGGCATATCTATCACAGTCGTAAAAGTCTTGCTAGAAGGTAGTCCAATTACTACGTCGCGATCTTTGATACCGCTCTGACCAACGGCCGTCATTATAACTTCGCCTAATTTACGAAAACCTTCTGTTGAGTCACTAGCAGTTACACGTTCTTCTACTGATGCATAACCAAAATGCTCAAGCGACCAATTATCGGCTCCAGAAGGCGAAAGTTGAACCACCCGTACTGCGTTAGTACCGATGTCTAATGCGAAGAAATTGCCCGTTCCCTTTAATATAGCCATATGCCTTAATTATACAAAAGCATTAGCAATAAAAGCAAGTGAGAAATAAGAGATTACAGACGAGGCGGCAATTCAGTATTGTATACAGTTTTAATTGGCCTGTTGGTTGAAGCGTAGTTATATGCCCACAACAAAGCATCAGCCCTTAAATTAAACTTTTCGGCAGGTTCGTCTAGTGAATCAGGCTCTGCTCCGGCGGTGCGATATAGATATAATTTATCTGCTACTACAGGGCCATTAATTGTTAAACTCTTATTACATTCATTTATAGACCTAGCTTCTTTTGAACAGGTTTTTATAGAACCACCTTTGGCAATTAACCACCCGTCCACTTGAGTAACGTCGTCGTTTATAATTATCTCATTCGCAATTATTACTAACTGTGGTATGTCACTAATAGAATTATAGCCGTTATTAGTATATGTCTGATTGCCATTTATAATCACTTTGCCATTTACTTTTATAACTACGGACTTACCTGGGCTAAGATTAAGATTCTGATTTAGGGCTATATCTCCACTAGCCACATAATTGCCACCATTTAGACTATTAGCTGAGATCGACCCAGACAAACTGGCGGCGTTTTCGAAATTAAAATTAGCCACCATATCACCTATCTTGGCGCTATTATAACCAGTTATTTCACTCGTACCACTACAGCTCGATGAGGCGTTGCTTGCATTATTTAGAGTAAGCTTAACTACACAATTATCTGTCGTTCCGCTATACCTAGCGGCGCCTGATCCAAAACCAGTATTATTACCGTTAACTAGCGCTGCATACTCCGACCAACTACCATAAACTCTACTAGCAATGCTAGAAACACTGGTGTTTACGAAGCCATGTGCCCAAAGATCTCC
>CAYXMZ010000010.1:0-19568 GCA_964466345.1 uncultured Saccharimonas sp. (SeqCode) | reverse complement strand
GCCCCGTATTTCTGAGTTTAATCGGAAATAATTATGCGGGGCTTTTAATTTGCTAAAAAATAAGCTATTTGTTATAATACCTCAGATATATTTTAATTATACCGAGAACTATCAAAAATAGGTTACGGTATTGCACGTAAGGAGCCAAAATGGCAGAAAAACAAGAAACACCTCGTATCCGTATTCGCTTACGAGCTTATGACTACAAAGTCATAGATCAATCAACAAAACAAATCATCGATACTGCTTTGCGTACCGGTGCAAGTATTAGTGGACCAGTGCCTTTGCCAACTCGTCGAAGTACTTTTACGGTAGTAAAAAGTCCGCATGTCTACAAAAAAGGTGGAGAAGCCTTTGAAATGCGCGTTCACAAACGACTTATTGATATCACTGGTGCAACACCAAAAACTATAGATAGCTTGCAAAACTTAAGTTTGCCTGCTGGTGTTGATGCCGAAATTCGTATGTAGCTAAAGTATAGAGTTCAATATTACATTTATATCAAACTGTAGTTTGAGTAACCAAGCTCCAAAACCTAGTACTACTAAACCGAGAACCGCCCAATAGAGTGTTTGTTCGGTCACTTTAAATGTTAAAAACTTTTTATGTTCTGGTTGTTTTTTGAATGATTTATAAACCTGATTACGTCGACTCTTATTGGTTTTTGTTCGAGACGACTGTTTTTTCTTAACTGCCATAATTTCTCCTATTTTGTGATATTACTACTAAAAGTATGCCTGATTTTATATATAAACTCAAGCGGTTTATAAAAAAGATAAAAATAATTGACTCAGAGCCCCAGTTGTGATAAGATAAGACGGTAAATTGAATAATAAACCGTTCTTGGTGAATTGGCAAGTCTACGGATACCGCCAGCCACCAAGAATTTTAAGTGGGAGAAGGCTATGAAAGCCATATTAGGTACCAAAATTGGTATGACCCAAATCATCAGTAAGGACGGCGTCGTTGTTCCAGTGACGTTGATTCAAGCTGGCCCTATAACTGTTACTCAGGTAAAAACCGTTGAAACCGATGGTTATACAGCAGTTCAAGTGGCTTATGGTGAGGGTAAGAACCTGAGCAATGCTACGCTAGGGCATGTCAAACCAGCAAAAACTACGCCAAAACATATCCGAGAATTTCGTTTGAACGAAATATCAGATGATATCAAAGTAGGTGCTAAGATCGATGTTACGGCTTTTGGGCTGGGTGATGTAGTCGATGTAACCGGTACAAGCAAAGGTAAGGGTTTCGCTGGTACAGTTAAAAGACACAATTTCTTAACTAGCCGACATACTCACGGTGGAAAAGGTGATATTAGAAAGGTCGGTTCTATCGGTTCTATGTATCCACAAAAAGTTTTTAAAGGTAAAAGAATGGCTGGACGAATGGGCAATGAGCAAGTTACGGTTAAAAATTTAGTAGTTGCTTTTATTAATCCAGAAGATAATCTAATCGGACTTAAAGGTGCCGTACCAGGACCTAAAAAAGGTTTGGTTGTGATAGGAGGTAAGGCATAATGGCTACTACTAAATCTTCTGCAAAAACTGTTACCAAGAAAACGACTTTACCAAAAGAAGTTTTTGATGTTGAAATCAAAAATCATGAACTATTGAAATTGTCTTATGATAGTTTTCTAGCTAGTGCGCGAAACGCTCATGCTCGATCTAAAACTCGAGGTGAAGTTCGTGGCGGTGGTAAGAAACCTTGGCGTCAAAAAGGCACTGGCCGAGCTCGTTTTGGTAGTAGCAGAAACCCTATTTGGCGTGGTGGTGGTGTAGCTTTTGGTCCAACTGGACTCGAAAACTATGACAAAAAAATCCCTACTAAAGCCAAGCGAGTAGCTTTGCGTCAAGCTTTAACTTTGGCGAACAAAGCTAATAAGATTATTTTAGCTACTGAAACTAATATTTCGAGCGGCAAAACCAAAGATGCGCTTAAATTGATTGAAAAATATAGCGTAGCAGATAAAACTCGTATTCTTGGTGTCGTTGGTACTAAAACTCCAGAAACAATGCAAGCTACTAATAACTTACCGAACGTTAAGATTGTCTCGGCTATGTATTTAAATGTTTATGACATACTAAATGCTGACGCGATTGTTTTTGGTCCAAGCGCTTTAGGAAAAGTAGTTGATTGGCTAGGCACAAAAAAAGTTTCGGTAGACAAGGAGATTAAATAATGAAAAATTTAATCAGCGTTTTACCAATTGCAACGGAAAAAGCCTTTGGTTTGTCGAAATCCAATATCTATGTTTTTAATGCGCCCCTTTCAGCTAATAAGCGTGAAATAGTGAGCGCTATTGAAGAACAGTTTGAGGTAAAAGTAGTGAGTATTAAAACTCTAGTCCAAGACGGTAAAGTCGTTCGCGCTAATCGAGGCAAACGTCATTACGGTGGTAGCGCAACGCGTAAGAGTACCAAAAAAGCTTATGTAACCCTTGCAAAAGGCGATAGTATAAAGGTTTTTGATCAGACCGAGACTAAGGAAACTACTAAAAAATCTCGACCAGAAGTATCTGAAAAAATTGCACCAGCTAAAGACGCTGGACGTAAAATTAGATTACCACGTATACCAACGAATAAGAGTAGTTACCAAAAAACAACTACCGAAGGGAATTCCAAGTAGGAGAACGAATTATGAGTGTAAAAGCATATAACCCCACAACTCCATCTCGACGTGGCATGACTACGCAAGATTTTAGTGAAATTACTACTAAAAAACCAATCAAAAGCTTGCTAAAGAACAAAAAACAGAATGCTGGTCGTAATAACTCTGGTCGTATTACTGTGCGACATCGCGGAGGTGGCGTAAGACGACACTATCGTCTGGTCGACCACGCTCTTGCTCCTAATTTAACACTTACTGTTGAAGAAATTGAATACGATCCAAATCGCAGTGCTAGATTAGCTCGAGTTAAAGATCAGTTTGGTCTATATCACTATATTTTAGCTGATACTTCGATGCGCAAAGGCAAAGTAATTGTAACTGGTGATAAAGCGCCAATTGAAGCCAGTAATCGCCTGAAGCTTGCTGACATACCAGTTGGATCACAAGTCTATGCTGTTGAACTTCAACCAGGCAAGGGTGCGCAAATTGCTCGCTCAGCAGGTGCTAAAGCGCAATTAGTTTCAAAAGAAGGCGGTTACGCGCAGGTTCACTTGCCATCTGGCGAAGTTCGAAAAGTCAGTCTAGAGGCTACCGCTTCTATCGGTGTTGTCGGTAATTTACAACATCAAAACATCAAAATAGGCTCGGCTGGTCGTAGGCGTCGTAAAGGCATTAGACCAACGGTTCGTGGTGTTGTTATGAATGCCGCCGATCATCCACATGGTGGTGGTGACGGTGGTCGTCATGGTATTGGTAGATCAACTCCGCGCACACCTTGGGGTCAACCAACGCTTGGTTTTAAAACTCGAAAACGTAAAAGTACCAATAAAATGATTGTAAGGTCGCGTCACGCTTCCAAGAGGAGGAAATAACTATGAGTCGTTCACTCAAAAAAGGTCCTTTCGTTGACTTTAAACTAGCGAAAAAAGTTGCCGCACTAGGCGCAGATGATCGTACAGTCATCAAAACTTGGGCGCGTGCTAGCAGTATCAGTCCTGAAATGGTCGGACGAACCATAGCTGTTCATAATGGCAAAGTCCATGTTCCAGTTGTTATTACCGAAAATATGGTTGGACACAAGCTTGGAGAGTTTAGCCCAACGCGTAAATTCCGTAAGCATGGCGGAAAGGACAAAAGCTAATGACTAAACAAAACAATGTTGTAAAAGCTTATATCGAGGGCATCAATTTGGCGCCACGTAAAGTTTCTATTGTAGCTAGTTTGGTGGCCGGTCGTTTAGTCGACGATGCTTTACTTATTCTAGCTCACACACCTCGTCGAGCTGCCTTACCAGTTAAAAAAGCTATCGAAAGCGCTCGTGCTAACGCTATCAATAATCATGGTTATGTTGCAAAATCGCTTATTATCAAGACTATTTCAGTTACAACTGGTACGCGTTACAAACGCTACAAACCAGCTAGCCGTGGTCGAGCCTTGCCTTTCCAAAAGAAAAGCTCAAATATCTTGGTAGAGTTAATTGGTAATTTGAAACCAAAGAAAGAAGTAATTGCTGACAAAACAACAGTCAAAAAAGTTCAACCTGCAAAAGATTCGAAAAAAGAGTCAGTTTTAAAAACCAAGGTAATTAATACCCAAAGTACTTCTAGGAGGAAAAAATAATGGGTCAGAAAATAAATCCAATCAGTTTTAGAATGTCTGTTACAAAAGACTGGACTTCACGTTGGTTTGCGGGCAAAAAAGACTTCGGTAAGTTTTTGTTTGAAGATGATCAAATCCGTAATTTTATTAGCAAAAAATTCTCTAGTCGTCCTACTATTGGCCGTATAGATATTGAGCGATCAGCTAATTTAGTTACAATTACTATTCATACTGCCAAAGCTGGTGTAGTAATTGGTCGTGGCGGTGCTGGAGCTAACGAAATCAAAACTGCTGTAGAAAAAATTGTTGATATGCCAGTTCGAATTAATATAGAAGAAATCAAACACCCGGAATTGTCAGCGAAATTAGTCGCCGAGAATATTGCACATCAATTAGAACGTCGCGCTAATTTCCGTCGTACTATGAAAACCGCCACTCAAAATACATTTTCTGCTGGTGCTAAAGGTGTTAAGGTTCAAGTTTCGGGTCGTTTAAATGGCGCTGAGATGGCAAGAACCGAAAAGATGATTGAAGGCTCAGTTCCTTTGCATACGTTACGCGCTGATATTGATTATTATTGTGCTCGTGCACAAACTCCGGCTGGAATCATTGGCGTTAAAGTCTGGATTTACAAAGGCGAGAGGATATAAATTATGTTAGCACCAAAGAAACAAGCACATCGTAAAGTTCGAAAAGGCCGTAATGAAGGCGTGGCAACACGGGGACATTACTTGGCTTTCGGTGATTACGGTTTACAATCTCAAGGTAATGAGCGTATTACAGCTCGTCAAATAGAAGCTGCTCGTCAGGCGATGACGCGTTATGTTGCTCGTGGTGGTAAAATTTGGATCCGTATATTCCCGCATACACCTGTAACTCGTAAGCCATTGGACGTAAAAATGGGTAGTGGTAAAGGTAATCCAGAATTTTTTGTTGCTAAAGTCAAAACTGGTACAGTTATGTTTGAGATGAAGGGCGTAGACGAGACAATTGCTCGCGAAGCAATGAGATTAGCAGGACATAAATTACCAGTAAAAACGAAGTTTATCACAAAGGAGCGAGCTAATGGCTAGTAAAAAACCTATTGCTAAACAGGCGCTTGATATTACCAAGCCAGAGCAAATCAAGAAAGAATTAGCCAAAAAGCAAGCCGATTTGATCGAAGCTAAGCGCAGTCATCGCCTAGGCGAGTTAACTAACCCGCATATCTTAACGGTGACTCGACGCGAGATTGCAAGACTAAAAACCGCACTTACGATCGCGTTAAAAAACCCAGTAGCGGACAAGGAGGACAAATAAAATGGCTAAAACATTAACTGGTGTAGTTTCATCTGACGTGGCCGACAAAACTATTATAGTTACTGTCGTAAGTCGTCAAACCCATCCTATTTACGGCAAGCAATATACAGTGACACGTAAATACGCTGCTCATGATGAGAAAAATGAAGCTCAAAAAGGTGATAAAGTAATAATTTCTGAGACTCGACCGTATTCCAAGACAAAAAGTTTTAAACTTGATGCTGTTATTGAGAAAGCTCATGAGTCAATCGAGATAAAACAAGAAGAGGTTGAAATTCAACCAGAAAAAATCGCTAAAGAAGTTGAAAAACCGAAAAAAGATGCCGATGTTGCCGACGTTAAAGAAAAAAAGGCCAAAAAAGCTGTCGGGGGAACTAAATAATGATACAACAAGAATCTCGACTTAAGGTCGCCGACAATTCAGGAGCAAAAGAAATTTTGTGTATCCGAGTTCTTGGCGGGACAAAACGTCGTTATGCTCGAGTTGGCGATATTATAGTTGCTACAGTCAAAGACGCTTCTCCAACTGGTGCTGTTAAGAAAAAATCTGTTGTTAAGGCAGTAGTTGTCAGAACAAGAGATCAAATTCAACGTAAAGACGGTTCTACTATTGCTTTTGACGATAATGCAGCTGTAATTATCGGTGATGACAAGGCTCCGCGCGGAACGCGTGTGTTCGGCCCAGTCCCTAGGGAACTGCGTGAAAAAGGCTACAGCAAGATTATTAGCTTAGCACCGGAGGTACTTTAATATGAAAATTAGTAAAAGTATCAAATCAGGAAGCACAGTTAAGCTTATTAGTGGACACCAAAAAGGCACTACTGGTAAGGTATTAAAAGTGATAACCAAACAAAACGCAGTGCTAATAGAGGGAATTGGTTTACGACATCGACATGTTAAAGCCAACCAACTAAATCCTAGAGGCGGAAGCAAGGATATTCATGTTCCAACACCGCTTTGTAAAGTAGCTCTAGTGACCGATAAAAAAATGACTAAAGGAGGTAAGTAAATTATGGCTACCCAAAAAACCACTACTTATGTTCCTCGCTTGAAAGCTTTGTATAAAGATAAATTAACCAAAGAACTGCAAGCCGAACTTGAACTTAAGAACATCCACCAAGTACCAAAACTACAAAAGATTGTAGTAAGTGTCGGTATTGGTAAAAATAAGGATAACAAACAATATTATGAAGCTGTCAAAAATACTTTAACAAAAATCACTGGTCAAGCGCCGGTTGATAGAATGGCTAAGAAATCCATTGCAACATTTAAGATTCGCGCTGGAATGAACAGAATAGGTCTTAGCGTGTGTTTGCGTGACAAACAGATGTATGAATTTTTGGATAGATTGGTTAATGTAGCTCTGCCTCGTACTCGTGATTTTCACGGTGTTGGTGCCAAAGGGTTTGATCGAGCAGGTAATTATAATATGGGAATTGTTGAACAGTCTATATTTCCTGAACTTTCTTTCGAAGAAACCCAAACTTCACACGGACTTCAAATTACATTTGTAATAACCGGAGGTAAAGCCGAGTATAGTCGAGCATTACTTGAAAAGTTTGGACTACCATTCGAAAAGGAGACAAAATAATGGCTAAAAAATCTGCTATAGCTCGTGATGAAAAACGACGTAAGATGATTGAAAAATACGCCTCCAAACGCGTTGAGTTAAAAGAAGTCGGAGATCGTGAAGGTTTGGCAAATTTGCCACGCAATAGTTCGCCAACTCGTCTAAAAAACCGCGATATATTACAAGGTCGTCCACGCGGTTATATGCGCCGATTTAGATTAAATCGTATTAATTTCCGTGAAAAAGCCGCTAAAGGCGAAATTCCCGGTATAACCAAGAGTAGTTGGTAGGAAAGAAAGGATAAGAAAATGTCATTACAAACAACTGACCCAATCGCCGATTTATTGACTCGCATCAGAAATGCTATTATGGTTGGCAAAAATGAAATTCGCCTACCATCTAGCAAGCTAAAGGTTACTATTGCGAAAGAGCTGAAAAAAGCTCGTTATCTTAGCGAAGTTAAAGTCGAATCGGCTAAGCCTCGCGACGAACTGGTGATTGTTATTAATCAACCAGGTGAAAATGCTAATATTACCGAAATAACTAGGCTATCGAAGCCAGGACGTCGAGTGTATGTTCATGCTAGCGAAATTCCAAAGGTCAAAAATGGTCGCGGAATGGTGCTAGTTAGCACTAGTAAAGGTGTGCTATCTGGTCAAGAAGCAACAAAAAATCGTCTTGGTGGCGAACTATTACTAAAGGTTTATTAAGTAAAGGAGAATATATGAGTCGAATCGGAAAACTACCAATAGATATTCCAAGTGGCGTGACAATCACGGTTGACTCCGAATTTATTTCGGTCAAAGGCCCAAAGGGTGAACTCACTGTACCACATTTGAGTGATGTTGAAGTAAAAAATGAAGACAACAAGGCTGTCGTAACGCGTAAAAACGATGAAACTATTGCTCGTGCACAACACGGTCTTCAACGAACCCTATTAAATAATGCCGTTATTGGTGTAACCCAAGGTTATGAGAAAAAACTCGAAGTTAACGGCGTTGGTTTTCGTGTTAACGGAGGCGGTAAAGAGATAGAAATGGCCTTGGGCTTTTCTCATCCAGTAAAATACAAAGCGCCAGAGGGAGTAGAATTGAAAGTCGAGAAAATGAACATCACTGTCATTGGTATTAACAAACAACTAGTTGGCCAAGCGGCGGCCGAAATTCGCAGTCTTAAAAAACCTGAACCATATAAAGGCAAAGGTATTAAGTATGCTGATGAAATTTTGATACGTAAAGCCGGAAAGGCAGGTAAATAAGATGAGTGAGTTTTTGAATAAAAAATTAAATCTTAGTTTGCGTAAAAGGCGAGTGCGCACAAAAGTTTTTGGTACGACTCAAAGGCCACGTTTAAGCGTTACAATCAGCAATCGTTATGTCAGTGCTCAAATTGTTGACGACGAAAAACAACGTACGATTATTTCTAGTACGACAGCCAACCGTAAAGATAATGGTAATTTGACCGAACAAGCAACTTTTGTCGGTACTGATATTGCTAAAAAAGCTAAAAAAGCTAAAATAACAGCGGTAGTTTTCGATCGTAATGGTCGAAGATACGCAGGGCGATTAAGCGCGTTGGCTCAAGCAGCCCGCAAGGAAGGTTTGGAGTTTTAATTATGGCTATTACTGAAAATACTAAAAAAGACGTTTCCAGGCGTGGACGCGGTCGTTATGAAAAATCACCTAGTGAACCAAAAGAGTTTGAAGAAGTAGTTATTAATATAGACCGTGTATCCCGTGTAGTAAAGGGTGGTCGCCGCTTCCGGTTTAAAGCGCTGGTCGTAGTTGGTGATCACAAAAATCGCATTGGAGTTGGTGTTGCTAAAGGATCTGATGTTCAAGCTGCTATTACAAAAGCAACCGAAGTTGCCAAAAAACACGTAATTACTGTTGCTATTAACAAAGAAACAATTCCGCACGATTCAGAGGTTCGTTATTGTGGTTCGAGAGTGTTGCTCAAGCCTGCTTCGGCTGGTACTGGTATTATTGCTGGTGGAGTAGTGCGCTCGATGATCGGTGTGATTGGTATTAAAGATTTACTTACAAAATCGCTTGGCTCTAACAACAAGGCTAATATCGCCTATGCTACTATTGAAGCTCTACGTCAATTAAAGCCTCGCAGTGAATGGTTAAATCAGCCAACAAAACCTTCTGCTCCTAAGAAAACAGCAAAAAAGGAGGATAAAAATGACTAAATATAATGAATTAAAGACGAGTTCTAACAAGTTAAATCGACGAGTTGGTCGTGGTATTTCTGCTGGTCAAGGAAAAACCGCTGGACGTGGTACTAAAGGACAAAAATCTCGTACTGGTAAAAAGTTGCGATCAACTTTTGCTGGCGGCTCAAGAACATTAATTACTGCTATACCAAAAGCTCGAGGATTTAAATCGTTACGAGTACCTGCTCAGGTTGTGTATTTGGAAGAACTAAATAACTTATCTGGCAAAGTTGATAACGCAGCTTTATATAATGCTGGGTTAATTGGTTCGCCATATCAAGCAGCAAAAGTAATTGTGCGAGGTAATTTAACTTCAAAAATTAATCTCGAAATATCTGGCGCTAGCCGCACTGCTATTGCTGAAATTGCTAAACTTGGTGGCAGTTTTACTAAAACTGCTGTACCATTGAAACAGAGTGCGAAACCAAAAAACACTGATAAATAGTTCTTTTTGTAAGTTAGATAGGGAATTTATAAGCCAATGAACTGGAGTACAATTTTTAAATCATTAAAAAATCGCGAAATGTTGCGACGAGTATTAATTGTGCTCGGTATTGTAGTAGTTTATAGGCTTCTGGCCCATATTCCAGTGCCGTTGGCTGAACCAACTCAATTAAAAGAGGTGGTTGCGAGCGTACTTGGCTCAACTAACTTTGGCAGTTTTCTAGATTTGATATCTGGTGGATCTTTGACCAGTTTTTCGATAATTTTAGTAGGAATGAGCCCATATATTACAGCCTCTATTGTTACCCAATTACTCACCAAAGCCATACCTAGCCTAGAAGAATTACACAAAGACGGTGAAAGTGGACGACGTAAAATAAATCAATGGACAAGAATTATTACGTTACCTCTGGCGATTATACAATCTATAGCTATAGTCTATATTCTTAGGCAGACTGTTTTGGCTGGTAACACGGCTATTTTGGAAAGCGCGTCGTTGATGGATTGGATTGTAGCCGTTGGAGCAATGACTGCCGGCTCCGTGCTTCTGATGTGGTTAGGAGAATTAATTACCGAACAGGGTATAGGTAATGGTATTAGTTTAGTAATATTTGCCGGTATTGTTAGTCAAGTACCACAGACAGCCGTAAGTTTAGGCGCATCTCTACTTGACACCTCTACGGGGGCGTTAAGTGTATTTGGTTGGTTTACTATCCCAGTTAATCCTACAGCCTTAGCAATAACAGCGAGTGTAACAGTCGTAGGGCTGGCTCTCTTATTCGTTCTAGTAAAAGTCAACGAAGCTCAGAGAATTATTGTTATTAACTACGCCAAGCGAATTCATGGTAATACAAGTTATGGCGGTATTAAGAGTATTTTACCAGTACGTCTGTTGTCTGCTAATGTTATTCCTATTATTTTTGCAGTTGCATTTTTGTCTTTACCGGCTTTTGTTGGACAAGTTATTAAATCGACAGGTAACTCGTCTTTAGAAGGGCTTGCTAATAATCTTATATCGTGGTTTCAAACGCCAACTTCGGGTAGTTTTACTGGCACTACACCAGAATCATTCTTTTATCCAATAGCTTATCTAGTTTTAGTCATATTGTTTACGTATTTTTATACTAGTATTGTGTTTGATTCACATGAGATTGCTGAAAATCTTCAAAAACAAGGTGGTTTTATCGAAGATGTTCGACCGGGCGGACAAACCGAAAAATATTTAGGTGGTATAGTAAATCGATTGACGTTATTTGGTTCATTAACTTTAGGTATGATTGCTGTCTTGCCTTTTGTAGGAGAGTTTTTGCTTTATCATTTTGCTGGTATTTCAAACAGTAGTTTGTCAATAGGTGGTACGGGTCTTTTGATTGTTGTTTCAGTAGCATTAGAAGCGTTACGCCAGATTAATTCTCGTGCCCTTATGGTGACCTACGACGAATACAAATAGCTTCTTGACAAACCACAATCAGCTTTATATAATTACTATCACATAGTGAATGTGTAATTTCAACGTATTTGGTTGAAAGTATGTCTTTACTTTCAGATAAATATGGTGTATAATTATGTGTTGTAACTTATGGTTGGTCAAAAGGAAGTAATCAAATTGCAAGGAAAGGTAGTCGAAGCACTACCTAACACGCAGTTCAAAGTTGAACTTGAGAACGGCTATAATATTATTGCCCACATTTCTGGTAAGATGCGCAAGCATTATATCAGATTAGTGGCGGGTGATAAGGTAGAAGTTGAGTTAACCCCTTATGATCTTACAAAGGGTAGAATCACCTTCCGCCTCAAGGATTAAACATAATTCAAGGAGTTTAAATACCGTATGAAAGTGCGTGCAAGTGTCAAAAAAAGAGGCCCCGGTGACATTATTGTTCGCCGTAAGGGTGTTTTACGAGTTATAAATAAACGTAAACGTAAACACAATCAGAGGCAGGGCTAAATGACAAGAATTTCTGGAGTAACTATTCCAACAGAAAAGCAAATTCAAATTGCTTTGACTTATGTTTATGGCATAGGCCCTCGTGTGGCATCGGAAGTTTTAGAGAAAGCTAAGATAGAACCAACTACTCGTGTTAAAGATCTAACCGAAGAAGAAGAGCAAAGCATTCGTAATATAATTGATTCCGACTATTTAGTTGAAGGTAATTTGCAACGCCAAGTCACCAACAACATTAAACGACTTAAAGATATAAATGCTTATCGTGGACTTAGACACAAAGCCGGGTTACCAGTTAGAGGTCAAAGGACTCGAACTAACGCACGAACTCACAAAGGTAAAGGTGTTGCTGTCGGTGGCGCTCAAAAGAAAGCAGCAAGTAAGACTTAGGATATTAACATGGCAGAACAAATCAATAAACCTACAAGTAATCGTAAAAAACAACGCCAGGCTGTGCCTAATGGACAGCTTCATATTCAAGCAACTTTTAACAATACTATCATTAGCTTTGCTGACAAAAACGGTAATGTATTAGCTAGCTCAAGCGCTGGTGCCAACGGATTTCGCGGTAGCAAGAAAAGCACTGCTTATGCTGCTCAGATTGCAGCTGAAAAGGTTGCTGAAATTGCGAAAAACCAATTCGGAGTAAAATCAGTCGATGTATTCATAAAAGGTGTTGGTATGGGTCGTGATGCAGCTGTTCGCGTGATGACTAGTTATGGAATTTTAGTTGACAGCATCAAAGACAAAACAGGTGTTCCACACGGTGGCGTCCGTCCACGTAAAGAGAGGAGAGTCTAATATGGCACGAGACCATTCCCCGATAGTTAAACAGAGTCGTCGTGAGGGTTATGCCTTGCATGTTAAGGCTCACAAAATAATGGCACGTAAGAGTGGCATTCCTGGACAGCACGCTGATTCTAGGCAAGGCAAACCAAGCCTGTATTTGATTCAATTACGCGAAAAGCAAAAAGTTCGTCGTACTTACGGATTGCTTGAAAAACAATTTGCTAAATTAATGAACGAAGCCAACCGAGCCAGTAAAACATATAAGGTTTTACCGGGCGAATTGTTGTTGCAATTTCTTGAGAGGCGTTTAGATAATGTTGTTTATAGAGCTGGTTTTGCTGTTAGTCGTCGTGCTGCTCGTCAATTAGTTAGTCATGGACATTTTATACTCAACGGACGTCGAGTTGATATCCCGTCAATTCGCGTAAAGGCTGGCGATGAAATAGTCGTTCGTCCAAAGAGTCGCAAATCGGGATATTTTACTTCGCTTGATACCGTCGCCAAAAACAGTTATGCCCAACCTTTAAGTTGGCTAGCAAGTGATATTGGAAAAATGACGATCAAGATAACAGGTTTGCCGCAGCGAGACGAAGCCGAGGTAGATATCAAAGAGCAATTAATTGTTGAGTATTACTCACGCTAAAAACAGGAGAAAAAAATGACAAAAGTTATTTACAACCCAAAACTAGCTGGCATCGATAAAACGAGCGTCAATAGTGCTACTTTTGATATTTCGCCAATCCAACACGGCTATGGTAACACTCTCGGAAATAGTTTACGACGCGTACTTCTTTCAAGTATAGAAGGAACTGCCATTACAGCTTTCAAAATTGAAGGCGCTACACATGAATTTACAACTGTGCCTGGTATTAAAGAAGATGTAATCGATATTATGCTTAATATCAAAAACGTTCACTTAAAGGGATTTTCAGAAGAACCAATTGAGTTGCGCTTGGAGAAAAAAGGCGCAGGTGAAGTTACTGCGGCCGATATTAAGACGAGTGCCGATGTTGAAGTAGTAAATAAAGACCAGTTGATTTGTACAATCGATGATCCAAAAGGCTCTATTGCGATTGATTTTGTAGTTGAGACCGGTCGTGGTTATCAACCAATTGAAGATTCAACCGAAAATCGCCTACATAGTGATATGGTAGCGGTTGACGCTTTATTTAGTCCAGTTTTACGAGTTCGATATAAAGTAGAAAACACTCGTGTCGGACGCGACTCTAATCTAGATAGATTACAATTAAGTGTAGAAACCGATGGTTCTTTAACTCCTCAAGAGGCTTTTGAACAAGCTGCGGCTATTTTAGTGAATCAATATACAGCTTTGGCTGGTTCAACTACTGTAGAGTCAGCCCCAGCCCCTGGTCAAGAGATAGAAGAAGATGACAGTGAATTAAATACCCCTATAGAAGAGCTTAGCTTAACAGCTCGTACCGCAAATGCTTTGATTAATAATGAAATTCACACCGTACGCGACTTGGTAACTCTTAGCGAGCAAGATTTACGCGAACTAAAAGGCTTTGGGTCGAAGGCTTTTGATGAAGTTAGTGAAAAATTAGCCGAACTGGAACTTTAAGATGCATAGACACGGATACGTCGGACGTAAATTTGGCCGAGAACGAGATCAGCGTAGTGCTCTTTTGAAGGGCTTGGCGACTAGTTTGGTTGTTCATGAGCGTATAGAGACTACTTTGCCAAAAGCAAAAGAACTAGTACCTTATGTTGAAAAACTTATCACTAAATCAAAAAAAGCCGATCTACACAATCGTCGACAAGTTATTGCTAGCTTAAGTACGCAAAAAGCAGCCATCAAATTATTTGATGTAATTGCACCTCAACTAACTAAACGTAATAGTGGTCATCTTAAAATCGAACGAACTAAATTACGCGTTGGTGATGGTGCGCAAATGGCAACCGTAGCTTTTGTTGATGAAATTAAACCACCTCAAAAAGCAGAAAAAGAAGGAGTAAGTAATGAATAGTCAATTAAGAAAAACTTATTCCCAGAAACCAGCTGAAGTTGAGAGACGATGGATTTTAGTTGACGCTTCAACTGCTCCTTTAGGTCGGGTAGCGACTACTGTCGCAAAACACCTAATTGGCAAATATAAGCCTACCTATACACCTCATGTAGACGGCGGTGATTATGTAGTTGTCGTTAATGCCTCAAAAGTCGTAGTAACCGGTAACAAAGAAACTGATAAAAAATACTATCGTCATTCTGGTTTTCCTGGTGGTATTAAATCAGCTACTTTGGCTGAAATGCGTGCTAAACAACCAGAAAAAATTATTGAAAAAGCAGTTTTTGGAATGATTCCACATAATAAATTAGCAGCTGAGCGTATGAAGAGATTACGTATCTTTGCTGACGCAGAACACAACCATACGGCACAAAATCCTGAGAAAATCGAAGTTTTTGCAACCGACAAGGAGACTAAATAATGACTGAAAAATATCTATATGGACTAGGACGACGCAAAAGCGCTACCGCTAGGGTTCGTCTAATCAAAGGGGAAGGTAAAATTACTATCAACAGTAAAACCGCTTCTGAATACCTTAATGATAATAAAATACAGTTGGCTGAAATAACCGACCCGCTGGCTTTGGTTAATAAACAAGCTGATTATGATATATCAGTTTTAGTAAAAGGTGGTGGCGTAGCTGGACAGGTTGATGCCATTAAACTTGCTGTTTCAAAAGCAATTAGTGTTGGCTTTGGTGATTTAAGGCCAATTCTCAAAAAAGCCGAATTCTTAAAACGTGATTCTCGCGAAAAAGAACGCAAAAAATATGGTTTGCGCGGTGCCCGCAAACGTGAACAGTTCTCTAAGCGTTAAAGCATCAAAAAGACCTCCCGAAAAAGAGGTCTTTTTTGTTAGTTAAAATTGACTGCAATGACATATCAGTCTATTTTATGGTATATTAGTTATCAGATATGACAAAACCAATTATTTTAACAGGAATTCGTTCTAACGAGGAGCCTACCTTAGGTAACTATTTGGGAGCAATCGAGCCAATAGTGGAAATGCAACGTCGCTATGCTGGTGAATATCAGATAAATATGTTCGTACCAGACTTGCACAGTTTTACTACACCTATTGACCACAGCTCTCTTTATCAAAATACCCTCAATAATCTTAAATATTTTATAGCCGCAGGTCTTAATACAGACGATTCTGACACGTTTATTTATCGTCAAAGTTATATTTCGGCTCATAGTGAACTAACCTGGATACTCGATTGTTTTACTTATTTTGGCGAAATGAGCCGAATGATTCAGTTTAAAGACAAGTCACGAGAACATAGCGAAAACATCACTGTCGGATTGTTTAATTACCCAGTGTTAATGGCTGCGGATATATTATTATATGGAGCTAAATATGTTCCAGTTGGCGAAGATCAATTCCAGCACTTGGAAATTACGCGTGATATAGCCATGCGTTTTAACAATAAATTTGGTGACGTTTTTGTAATACCCGAATCGACCAGTGAACAGACAAAGTTTATTCAGCGCGATAACGGCTTGCGTATTCGTGATTTGCTTAATCCAACCAAAAAGATGAGTAAAAGTTCCGAGGAAGAAAAATCCAAAATTCTACTCATTGACGACCCTGAAACAGCTGCTCAAAAAATAATGAGCTCTACAACGGATAGTATCGGTGCAATCCATCTAGATTATACTAATCAACCGGGTATCAGTAACTTATTGCAAATTTTAGCTTCATTAACTAAAAAACCTATTTCTGACGTCGCAAACGAGTGGGAAGGCAAAACTAGTTATGGGGAGTTTAAACAAACCGTCGCCGGCGCCGTAAAAGACTTCTTGACTGATTTTCAGGCAAAATACAATACCGTATCTAACGAAACGTTATTGGCCAAACTAGAAAAATGTGAAGCCGATCTAATACCGGTTGCAAACGCTACTTTGTTGAAAGTTCAACAAGCTGTTGGAGTTCGCCCTAAATAGGCGAAAATAGTTATGAAACGACTTGATGTCGCTTTATCTGAACGTTTCCCAGAAATGTCTCGTAGTGTTTGGCAAAAATATATAAAATCCGGGTTTATCACAGTAAATGGTTTAGTGATAAAATCAACGAAATATATTCTAAAACCAGAGGATGACTTAAAGCTTAATATACCATCAACCAAGAGTCATGACGACAAAACTTTACCAATTATTTATCTCGATGATAATGTTATCGTAGTTAATAAACCGAGCGGTGTTTTAACTCATTCAAAAGGTGTTTTAAATGATGAATTCACGGTTGCAGATTTCTTCCGACGCTATACGACTTATAACTTAAATACTACACGACCGGGAATTGTGCATAGACTCGATAGAGATACGAGTGGTGTTATCATCGGTGCTCGTAATCCAGAGGTAGCAACTAAACTTGTTAAACAATTTGCTAATCGCAAGACTAAAAAAACTTACTACGCAGTAATAAAAGGAACTTTCAAAGAACACCAGGCAAATATCGACTTACCAATTGAACGTAACCCTTCAAAACCAAGCACTTTCAGGGTAAGAGCGAATGGTAAATCTGCTCAAACTTATTATGAGACGATAGCAACTGAGGGATATTTTTCTCTCATTAAAATGCAACCGACAACAGGTAGAACTCACCAGCTAAGAGTACACGCGCAGTACATAGGAATACCTATTTACGGAGATAGGGTTTATGGGCAAGCTGAGGACAGGTTGTATTTACATGCTTACAGCTTAGAAATAACTATACCCGACGGAGAAAGAAGAGTGTTTACTGCCCCTTTACCAGAAGAATTCAAAAAACTATTTCCTGAGGTGAAAATATGAAAAAACCATTAATTAATCTTAATTTTGAGCCGATTTTAGATGCTTTGGTGAATAATTTACCACAAGCGCTATTACTCAGTGGCGACAGAGGCGTAGGTCTGGGCGAGATTGCATCATATATTACTCAAAAATTAGAGATGACGAGTTTGTTTATAGCTTCTGAGGAAGGTTCTATAGGTGTAGATACGATTCGCGAACTTTATAATGATACACGTGGCAAGTCTACACGCCCTAGGGCGTTTATTATCAATCAAGCTGACACAATGACTGTACAGGCCCAAAACGCTTTCCTGAAGCTTCTAGAAGAGCCTAGCACAGTAACTTTCTTTATTTTACTGTCAAATTCACCAGAAAAACTTCTTCCGACCATCCTTTCCCGAACTGAGCAAATTGTAATACCACCTATTACAGATAAACAGTCTGACGAGTTTTTGAGGCAGCTAAGAGTAAATAATGCAACAAAAAAGGCTCAGATTTTATTTATTGCGCGCAATTTACCTTCTGAGATGGCAAAATTGGCCACTGATACTGAATATTTTGAATATCGTAGTCAAATTATGCGTGATGCACGAGATTTACTACAGAGTAAAGCTTATTTGGGTCTAAAAATTGCTCAAAAGTACAAAGATAATCGGACTGACGCCCTGAGATTATTAGATGATGTCATGGCTATTTTGCGACATACCCTGAATAACAAGCCTCGACCTGAGAATATAGCTTATCTAGACAAAGCCTTAGAAGCATGCAAAAACATAGAACAAAATGGGCATATACGCCTCAATTTAACGCGAATTGTGCTATAATAACTGCTTAGATATGCTAGGACTTTTAGTTATCGTAGTTTTAGGTGCGTGGGCAATTTACCAGACGCAGTCTGTTGAGGAAACTGTCGAAGATTTTCCAACCAAGATTTCTCAACGTTTAGATCAACTCTGGACAATTGCTCAAGAATCACTTAAAACTGAACGAAATTTACGTGCTGAAAAAGCACTACTTACTATTTTGCGAATAGACGAGCGAAACGCGAGTGCCTATAATCGCCTTGGTATTTTGTACGCAAAACAGCGCTCTTTAGCTGATGCCATAGAATGTTTTGAGATTGCTCAAAGTTTAGAACCAAACGCAAGTAGTCTTCATAATGTAGGTTTAATTTATTATGAAACTGGTCAATATGACAAGGCAGCGCTAGCTTTTGAACAGGCACTTGAGATGGATTCTGAAATGCCGTCAAGACATATTGCTTACGCAAAAGTTCAAGAAAAGCTAGGAAACGTCAAGAAAATGATAGAATCGCTTAGAACGGCAGTTAAACTTGAGCCTATACCTCAGACGGTAAATATATTAGCAGATGCCTACGAACGAACTGGCGATCCTGAACTAGCTACGAAACTACGAGCTCGTGCTGCTAAAATGATTCAAAAAACTGGTAAGACTAAGCGCATCCGTCAACCTCGACGGGTGGTAATGTAGATACTTTTTAAAAATATTCTTAGGGTTGTTTTTTCTTGTAAAAATTATATAATATGACTACGCTCGTTAAGTTTGACGAGAGAACTTTTAATTATACACACGCTACATAAGAAGGTGGGTGGATATTATGTCAACCAAGGCGTTATCAAACGACACAAAGCTATGGCGTTATTTCATGAAACTCCTCTCTGGGGATGGCGAGATTCTTGATTTTCTGCTCGAATTAGCGGAGGTCATAAACCAGAGAGTAGGTTGTTTTGATGCCGTGGTGTTTGATGGAGTCAGAATACCAGAGCCGACCAGGGCATATTATTTAGTGGACAACAGTGGAGAGTTCGGTCTGTTTCATTTGGATGGGTTTAATGCCACTGGCTTTTTTGTTCAAAAAGAAGTGCAACTAGATGATATTATCTATGTCGCGATAAAGAGAGGTGATATAATTATCAACACTTCTTTTTATAGGCACCTCGTACCGTGATTAAAAGTTAACCCTTTGAGATTTTATTCTCAGAGGGTTTTTCTTTTCAATTACTAATATATTTGATAAAATATACTGTGCGCCGCCTTAGCTCAGTTGGCTAGAGCAGCTGTTTTGTAAACAGCAGGTCTTCGGTTCGAGTCCGAAAGGCGGCTCCAAATATGCTGGAATCGTGTAGTGGCAATCACGGGAGACTGTAAATCTCCTGCCGTAAGGCTTCGTAGGTTCGAGTCCTACTTCCAGCACCAAAAGCTAATCTTGGTGTAGAAATGCCGCGATAGCTCAGTTGGTAGAGCGCATCCATGGTAAGGATGAGGTCTCGGG